>RFHX01000347.1 GCA_003695725.1 Candidatus Schekmanbacteria bacterium | reverse complement strand
GAATTTGCTTGACTTTTCCTTTAAAAAAAGAGGATAATAATTACCAACTTAATTATGAAAATCATTGAAAATGGCTAAGACATTCAAAGTAAGATCACATGTAGTGTATCCGGGGCATGGTGTAGCTGAGATTGTGGCAATTGAAGAGAAAAAGATAGATAAAAATATCGAAAAATACTATGTTCTTGAACTTGTAGAAAATAGGACAAGGATAATGGTACCTGTAAAAAATGCAGAAAAAGTCGGACTGCGCAATATTATTTCGAATGCTCAAGTAAAAAAAATAATTAAGATATTGAAAAGCTCACCTGAAGAAGGAGACCCCAACTGGAATAGACGCCATACCGAGTATCTTGATAAAATAAAAACAGGTTCCATTGAAAAAGCGTGTGAAGTATACCGCGATTTAATGTTTGCAAAGAATGAAAAGGAACTTTCTTTTGGAGAAAAGAAAATACTCGATACAACCAGAAAATTGTTAGTAACTGAGATATCCTTTGCCAAAAAGATTGATGAAAACAAGGCAGAGGAGATGCTTTCTGAAATTTTTTCAGGTAAATAATTAGATATTATATTCCTAATTTAACTGTCTCCACAAAGGAGGTCTCGCAATGTTAGTTTTCCGAATTTTAATAGTAGCTTTATCATCTTATTTTGGCTCTCGTATCTTTAATGAGATTGCCTTTTTGAAAGGAAATGAGAGCTATCGTTTTATCATTGGTGCTATTGCAGGTGCAGTTTTAGGATTATTAGTTGTAGCAATTGAAATCAGGTTGTCCAAAATCACCTTAAAAACTGTTGCTTTTGGCGCTGTAGGATTATTAGTTGGTCTTATTGTCTGCAATGCAATTATAAACACCATATGTGTATCTTTAGGTGTAGAGGATGTAGGGAAAGATGTTTATCCTGTGGCTTATTTGGTTTGCGCCTATTTAGGATTAATGCTGGCAGCAAAAAAAGCGCATAGTACAACATTTTCTAAAATCCTTCCCTTTTTAGGTTCAAAATCTGAAGCAGAGAGCTACAAGATTCTTGATACGAGCGTAATCATAGATGGAAGGATTTATGATATTTGCGAAACTGATTTCTTGGAAGGTGTTCTTATTGTTCCTCAGTTTGTTTTGAGAGAGCTTCAACATATTGCCGACTCCTCAGATAGTTTGAAAAGAAATAGGGGAAGAAGGGGGCTTGATGTATTGAATAAACTTCAAAAACTTAATCAGATTGAAGTGCGGGTTGTTGAAAACGACTACCCAAAAATTCCTGAAGTTGATTCTAAGTTGGTTGCTCTTGCAAGGGATATGGGCGCAAAAATTCTTACAAATGATTTTAATCTCAACAAAGTAGCTGAACTGCAAGGTGTAAGCGTCCTTAATATCAACCTGTTAGCTAATGCACTCAAGCCAGTAGTTTTGCCAGGTGAAATTATGAAGGTTTATCTAATTAAGGAGGGTAAAGAGAGCGGTCAGGCAGTTGCATATTTAGATGACGGAACTATGGTAGTTGTAGACAATGCCAGAGACCAACTTGGCTCAAATGTTGATGTGACAGTTACAAGTGTTCTGCAGACAACTGCTGGTAGAATGATATTTGGGAAGCTCAAAGAATCGGATTCCTATTCAGAGAGTGATTCATCCAAAAAGTACGAGGAATAAAAATGTTTGTGTCGGCAATTGTAGTCGCCGGAGGCCTCGGACTACGGATGAAGACTGATAGACCAAAACAATTTTTAAAAATAGGTTCAAAATATCTGATTCAACATACACTCGAAAAGATAAATGAAATCAATATTATAGATGAAGTAGTTTTAACATTGCCTCTCCAAAACTATGATAAATGGAATAGTATGGTTGAAGAGCTGATAGAGAAAATGAATTTAAAAGTGGATAAAATAGTAAAAGGTGGAGAAAAGAGACAGAATTCAGTGTATAATGGATTTAAAAATTGTAACCCTTGCGCTGATATAATATTGATACATGATGCTGTAAGGCCCTTTTTTGAAACAGATTTGGTAAAGGATGCAATCGCTCATCTTAAAAACTATGACGGGGTTATATTTGCAGTGCCAATAAGTGATACGGTAAAGAAAATTGACAGTAATAAGGTAATTACAGAAACTTTAGACAGAAAAGAGCTTTTCAGGGCTCAAACGCCTCAGATTTTTAAGAGAGATGTTTTGGAGAAATCTTTTGATTATGCCTTTGAGAGTAATAGAGAATATACTGATGAATCATCAATGGCTGAAGAAATTGGGGCAAGAATAAGGATTATTGAGAGTTCTGAAAAAAATATAAAGATAACGAAACCAGATGATATTAAATTGGCTGAATTTTTACTTGGAAATTTTGATTGAATTTAATATGGGGAGATATCAATAATGCGGATAGGAATAGGCAATGATGTCCATCCCTTCGAGGAAGGCAGACGGCTTGTTATTGCTGGAATTGAAATTCCTTATGAAAGAGGATTAGGTGGCCATTCAGATGCCGATGTTTTAAGTCATGCAATCTGTGATGCTTTGATTGGCGCTCTTGGTGAAGGGGACATTGGTGAGCATTTCCCAGATACAGATGATGAATATGAAAATATTTCAAGTCTGGTGCTTTTGAAAAAAGTCAAAGAGTTAATTGATAATAACGGTTTTTTTATTGAAAATATCGATGCTACAATAATCGCTGAAGAGCCGAATTTTTCAGATTATAAGGATAGAATGGAACAAAACCTTTCTGAAGTTCTGGAGATAGAGCCACACCAGATCAACATAAAAGCAAAAACCAATGAAAAAATGGGATTTATCGGAAGAAAAGAAGGAGTGGCAGCAATAGCAGTGGCTCTTATAAACACTTTTTGAGCGTGAAATTTTTACTTTCAAAAAGCAAAATCTCGAAGCATCGTTTTAGCTAAAAATCAATGCTTGCCTCAATATTTTGTAAATTCATAGCATCTCTATATTGACAAAAACATTTTCAATTTTAAAAATTATCATCTGAGTTTGAAGGGGTTAGATTGTATTTGTTTTAATTATATTCAAATAATGGGGAAAAATGCAGGACAAAGATGTTAGAAAAATTATAATCGAGGGAGCAAAAGAGCATAATCTGAAAAATTTAAATCTTGAAATTCCTCGAAATAATATAACTGTCATTACAGGTTTGTCAGGTTCAGGGAAATCTTCGCTTGCTTTCGATACAATTTATGCTGAAGGGCAGCGCCGTTATGTTGAATCATTATCGGCCTATGCCCGACAATTCTTGGAGTTGATGGAGAAGCCAGATGTAGAAAGAATAGAAGGGCTGTCTCCTGCAATTTCAATCGAGCAGAAAACGACAACAAAAAATCCACGTTCTACGGTAGGGACCGTTACAGAGATATACGATTATCTCCGCCTTTTGTATTCGAGGATTGGGAAACCCCATTGTCATATATGTGGAAAAGAGATTGCAGCGCAGACATCTACACAAATAACAGATAGGATTTGTGAAGCAGAGGAGGGAACTAAAATAACGATTTTTTCTCCTATTGTCAGAGGTAAGAAAGGAGAATATAAGAAACTCCTTTTGGATATAAAAAAACAGGGATTTGTCAGATGTCGAATAGACGGCACCACATATGACCTTGATGATGAAATAAAGATTGATAAAAACAAAAAGCATACAATCGAAGTTGTTATCGACCGTCTCGTACTTAAAAAATCTGCAAAGCAGAGAGTAGCAGATTCAGTTGAGACTGCTCTCAAATTGTCCGGTGGATTAGTTACTGTAGTTTTTGACAAATCGCAGGAAGTTACTTTTTCAGAGAAATTTGCCTGTATAGAATGCGGCACAAGTCTTCCTGAACTTGTACCGAGGGTATTTTCTTTTAACAGTCCCTACGGTGCTTGTGAACAGTGCGGAGGTTTAGGAACAATCCTTTCCATAGACCCGGATTTAGTCGTTCCTGATAAGAAGAAGACTTTGAGGGAAGGGGCAATTTTGCCATGGCATTTGAAATTCAGAGATTTTCATCAAAAAACATTATCGACGCTGTCAAAGAAATTGAAATTTTCTCTTGATATTCCTTTCGAGAAACTACTTGAAAAGGTGAGGAAAAAGATACTTTATGGTGCTTCAGGAGTTGAGATTGAATTTTCCTATGAGAGCAAAAAGAATAAATATCTTTTCCGCAAAGAATTCGAAGGCGTAATACCTCGTCTTGAAAATAGGTATCGGTCTACGGAGTCAGACAAGGTGAGAGAAGAAATAGAGCAGTTTATGAGGATAATGAAATGTCCACAATGCAATGGGGGGAGGTTAAAAAAAGAATATCTTTCTGTAAAAATAAAAGGGCTAAACATTAGCCAAGTTACGGAAAAATCAATTGCTGATGCCTATAAATGGTTTTCTGAATTAAAACTAAATAAGCGCGAAGAAGAAATATCAAAAAGAATTATTAAGGAGATTAAGGAACGACTTGGTTTCCTTATTTCAGTAGGACTCGATTATTTAACACTCAACCGTCAAGCAGGAACTTTATCCGGTGGAGAAGCTCAAAGGATTAGACTTGCCACTCAGATCGGCTCATCTTTGATGGGTGTTTTGTACATTCTTGATGAGCCCAGCATCGGCTTGCATAACAGAGACCACAAAAAACTATTAGCCACTTTGAAACGACTTAAGGATATGGGCAATACTGTAATTATTGTTGAACATGATGCTGATACTATTCTCTCAGCTGATTATGTTGTTGACCTTGGTCCGGGTGCAGGATTGGAAGGTGGTTATATAGTTGCACAAGGGACTCCGGCAGAAATTAAAAAATCTGAAAAATCACTTACCGGAGCTTATCTTTCATCGAGGATATCTATTCCTTTGCCTGAACCTTGGAAGCGGCGAAATGGCAATGGCAAGGTGATTAAAGTTATAGGTGCAAGCGGCAATAACTTAAAAAATATTGATGTTAAATTCCCTCTTGGGACCTTTATTTGTGTTACAGGTGTATCGGGTTCGGGCAAAAGCACACTCGTGATTGAAACATTGTATAAAGCATTGGCGAAGATGTTTTATAGGGCAAAAGAGTCACCCTGTAAATATGAGAAAATCGAGGGTGTCGAGCATATTGATAAGGTAATTAATATCGACCAATCACCTATTGGAAGAACTCCCCGTTCAAATCCTGCTACCTATGTGGGAGTATTTTCAGATATAAGAAACCTTTTTTCAATGGTTTCAGAATCGAGAATGCGCGGATATAAGCCGGGAAGGTTTAGCTTTAATGTCAAAGGAGGAAGGTGCGATGCCTGTGATGGTGATGGTGTTAAAAAAATAGAGATGCACTTTTTACCGGATATCTATGTTACCTGTGAAGTATGTCTTGGGAAAAGATATAACCGTGAAACACTCGACATTAGGTATAAGGGAAAAAATATAGCAGAAGTTTTAGATATGACAGTTAGCGAAGCGCTGAATCTTTTTGAGAATATTCCTGCCGTGAAAAGAAAACTTGAAACCCTTAATGATGTAGGGCTTGGATATATCAAACTTGGACAGTCAGCAACAACCCTTTCCGGAGGTGAGGCACAACGAGTTAAACTTGCGAAAGAGCTTTCAAGAATAAGCACGGGAAAAACTCTTTATATTTTGGATGAGCCGACAACAGGACTGCATTTTGATGATATTCGAAAGCTTCTCGAAATCTTGAATCGTCTCACTGATAATGGAAATACTGTTATTGTAATTGAGCATAACTTGGATGTCATAAAATCGGCAGATTATATTATTGATTTGGGGCCTGAGGGAGGTGATGAAGGGGGTAATGTTGTTGCTTTTGACAGACCAGAAAAAATTATGATGAATTCCAAATCCTATACAGGTATAGCTCTTAAACAATACCTTTCAATGTAATGATTGAATATTTTATAAATTTGGACGCTGACATTTTAAGATTCATAAATGTCATAATAAAAAACTCTCTTCTCGACTATTCAATGCCTGTCATTACTTATGCCGGAAGTTTTTACCTTGTTATTCTTGGCGGCATTTTATGTTTCTTTATGGTGAGAAGGGATAAAATATATAATATATCATCTTTTATCATTGTGATGTTGACAGCCCGCTATTCGTATCGTTTCTTGAAAGTTTTTTTTGCCCGACAAAGACCAATGTATTCTTATGATTGGGTGAATATAATAGGATTCCCGCTTCAAAGTTATTCTTTCCCATCAGGACACAGCACAATTGCCTTCACATGGGCCGTTTTTATGGCTTTGAAGTATCCGAAAGGGCGTGTTTATTTTTTGTCTGCCGCATTTCTTGTTGCTCTTTCAAGGGTCTATATGGGAGTCCATTATCCCTCTGATGTTTTAGCAGGAGCAATATTGGGAAGTTTTATTGCTCTTTTTTGCAATTATATCCTTGAAAAAATAAAGGAGAGTGCTGTCAAACGTTGGAGTATATAACTATTCGGCTTCCCACACTTGATTTAATATTCCATCGGGGAAACTTAGATATCTTGCCTTTTCAGTTTTTATCTTGATGACTTTCAATTTATCTCTTATTGGAAGAGGACCTAATTTTTTTAGATCTTCCCTTTCTTCAGATTTGATTATATTCCTTGCTTCCTGATATTTTTCTTTGTCTTTGGGAGTTATTATTTCTGCGTTGCCCCATATTTGCAATCCTTTGACACTTTCAAATCCACTGTATTCTCCGTATAGACTTACCGAAACTTTTGGATTGTTTAAGATATTTTTCAGCTTCCCCCCTCCTTCCGTGAGAATATAGATGTCTAAGCCATCGCTTTTATATCTTACCGGTGTTGAGCGCGGAATATTGCTGTCGCAGGTTGCTATTGTGCAAAGGCAGTGGCTTGCAAGGAATTCAACTATTACATCTTTGAGTTCATCTTTTGTAAGTCGTTTTATTCTACCCTTTAAGATTTCAGTGAAATCCTTTTCTATTTCTTTTTGAAAGTCTTCAGCCATTCTGACCCCTCCGTTATTTCGTTATTTTTTAAAAATCTTATTCTGAATGATATAAGCATTTTGTGAATTTAGATTATAAATTTATAAGATTTTAACAAGTCTTTTTCCTTTAGGTGCCCCTATTAGTAAGAGATATGTTTCGATTTTTTTTGAAGGATAGAGCTTCTTCACTGCATCTGAATAATAGGAAAGTTGCGGGCGATAGAGTTTTGCAAGTTTTTCAATTTCATTGTCGTTTTTTATGCTTTTTGACCATTTGT
>RFHX01000346.1 GCA_003695725.1 Candidatus Schekmanbacteria bacterium | reverse complement strand
ATGATAGACAGGTATATATATTATATTTATTTTCAATATCTTTCAGGCAGGGGAGAGATTAAATGACAAGAGAAGATTTAAAAGAAAAGATAAGAGAAGAATTGGGGTTGAGCAAACAAGAATCATCTGAACTTGTTGAAGAAATTTTAAATACTTTGATAAGTACCCTTGCCCAAGGGGATGATATCATTCTTAGCGGTTTTGGAAAGTTTGAGATTCGTTCAAAAAAAGAGAGAATAGGAAGAAATCCAAAAACTGGGACGCCTTATAAAATATCTGCACGCAAAGTTGTAAATTTCAGGCCTTCTAAATTATTTAAAGATCTTTTGAATCGGTAAAAAGCTATTTCTTTTTTTGAACAGTTGGAACAGGAAGTCCGAGCTCTGTTAAAACCATCTTTAGGTCAGACCAAGATTCTTTCTTTTTTTGAGGATTTCTCAGTAGAAAGGCGGGATGATAGGTAGGTAATAATTTTATATCTTCGTAATATGCAAATTTGCCTCTAAGTTGAGAAATCTTTTCCTCGCTTTTCAAAAGAGTTTGGGCTGCAAATGTTCCAAGGGCAATAATAATCTTTGGCTTGATTATTTCTATCTGTTTCCTCAAATAGGGTTCACACATTTCTATTTCATCTTTTATCGGATTTCTGTTTTGAGGCGGTCTGCACTTTATAATATTTGCGATATATACCTCTTCTCTTTTGAAGCCCATTGCTTTAATCATATCTGTCAAAAGTTTTCCCGCTCTTCCGACAAAGGGCTTTCCTTGAATATCTTCATCTCTTCCCGGAGCTTCGCCCACAAACATTATTTTGGCTTCAGGATTACCGTCCCCAAAAACAAGATTTGTCCTTTCTTTGTGAAGCCGGCATTCAATGCATTCGCCGATTGTGCTGCGAAGTTCATCCAACATTTCCTTTTTGCTTTTGGAGGCACTTTCTACTGATTGCCCTTTAGTAGAAGGAGTTATGATAAAATTTTTAACTCCCAAGGATTTTTGAAATTCGAGGAATGTAATTACTTTTTCTACTATCTCTTTTTTTTCCATAATTTACCAAAGATTCTTTTCATTTTTATAAACATCAAAAGGTCCCGGGTCAAGTATTATAACTTGCACTTGAAGGATTGGTAAAATAAAATATTGGGCTATGAAAACAATGAGTAAAAATCTGATAGGATTTTTCTTTGTAATGCCGGCAGGCGTTATCTTTTCTCTTGCGTTGTTTGAGGTAATAAAGCGATTTCTATTAATAAACCCAATTAACATTGTGTTTATTTCAGGTATTATTTTTTATTTTCTCCTGCGCTATTTAGTTAAATGGATTGGTTATGATTTTGTCGATGTTGGAGAAGTTCTTGTCCATGAACTTGTCCACGGTTTTTTTTCATTACTTTTTTTGGGAGATGTAAAATCATTGTCAGTATATCCAAAAAAAGGGGGACAGGTTAGCGTATCGCGTTCAAATTTTTTAGTTGAACTTTCACCCTATTGTTTTCCTATCATTGCAATTGTTGTGTCTGGAATCAAACCATTTTTTATAAAAAGTGCAGGCATTTATATTGTTTTCATTACGGGATTTTTTCTTGGACAACATTTAGCTGCTCTTTTTAAGGATTTTCATCTTGGACAGAGTGATATATTGAACAACGGAATAGTTTTTTCGTTTTCAGTTGTTCTATTTTTGAATGTCTTTTTTGTAGGCATAATGATGGTTATATTAGGCGATGGCTATTCTGCTGTGCCTCTATTTTTGAATGAAGCATTTGAAATTTCCAAAAAATGTATTTATCTGATTTTACACTTTGATTATGCCGGGAATTGGAGTAAATTGCACGAGTTGATTGGAAAACTTTTTTCAATATTATGAGATATGAAATCTGAAATTTTTATAGGTTGCCGTAAATGAAACATTTAAGAATTTTAATAATTTCTTTGCTGTTTAGTTATTTTCTCTCACTAATTTCCTGCATTCCTGCCTATGAAGTAGAGGACAAAATCTATAAACTTGACAAAAGAGTTTCAGCTCTTGAGATGTATAGGGATAAAGAGCTGAAAAGGATGAAGAAGCAGGTTGAATCCCTCCTTATAGAAAACGAAAAGATGAAGAAAGAAATCGGCGAGCTTCTTCTTCGAACTTCTATAATAGGCGAGAAAATTGAGGAAGACGAATTGAATGAAACAACGGATGAATCAATAAAATAAAATGTATTATCCTGAATTTAATGAATTTAAAAAATTAGCGACGAAAGGCAATCTTATTCCTGTCTATCGCGAAATTTACGGCGATATTGAAACGCCTGTATCGGCATTCAGCAAGATAAATGATAATAAATATTCTTTCCTCTTTGAAAGCATCGAAGGCGGAGAAAAATGGGCAAGATTTTCATTTCTTGGTTCTTCGCCAAAACTCATATTCAGAAGCAAGGGAAAGTTGGCTGAAATAATCAAAGATGGGCAGGTAAGGAAATGCACATTCAAAAATGACCCTCTTGATATTGTGAAGGAAATTTTGTCAGAATTTAAACCTGTCAAGGTTAGCGGATTGCCAAGATTTACAGGCGGTGCAGTTGGATTTATCGGTTATGACTTTGTCCGTTTTTTTGAAAAGATAGGCGACCATTCCAAAGATGTTTTATCTGTATATGATGCAATTTTTATGCTGATGGATACAATAGTCGTTTTTGATAACCTTTCCCACAAGATTAAAGTTGTTGCCAATGCTTATGTGAAAAATCTTTCAGATGCTTCGAAGGCATATCAGGATGCTAAAAAGAAAATTGAGCGCATTATAAAAAAATTGCGAAGCGGAAAGATTGATAAGAGAAAGAAAAGGAGAATGATTAGCCAAATAAAACCTGTTTCAAATATGAAAAAAGAAGTTTTTGAAGAGATTGTGAGAAGAGCAAAGAAATATATAAGAGCTGGTGACATAATTCAGGTTGTCCTCTCACAAAGGTTATCTTGCACTTTCAAAGGGAATCCTTTCAATGTTTATAGAGCCTTGCGTGTAATAAATCCATCGCCCTATATGTATTATCTTAAACTTGGGGATATTGCGCTTGTTGGCTCATCTCCTGAAATTCTTGTCAGAGTAGAAAGAGGGAATATCGAGTTGAGGCCTATTGCCGGAACAAGGCGGAGGGGCAAAGATGAAAAGGAAGACAGGAAATTAGAAAAGGAATTACTTTCTGACCCTAAAGAATGCGCTGAACATATAATGCTTGTTGACCTTGGAAGAAACGATGTTGGACGGGTAGCAAAAAAATCGACAGTTGAAGTCAATGAACTTATGACAATTGAGCGTTATTCCCATGTAATGCATATTGTTTCGAATGTAAGAGGCAAGTTGAAGAAAAATAAAGATGTCTTTGATGTTATAAGAGCCTGTTTTCCTGCAGGAACGGTAAGTGGTGCGCCAAAAGTAAGGGCAATGGAAATAATCGAGGAATTAGAATCTGAAAAAAGAGGTCCCTATGCAGGAGCAGTTGGTTATTTCAGTTTTTCCGGAAATATGGATACCTGTATTACCATTCGGACTCTGTTGTTCAAAGACAATAAGGTGTACGTGCAGGGAGGCGCAGGTATTGTTGCTGATTCTGTGCCTGAGCGCGAATATACTGAAACAATGAATAAAATGAAGGCGATGTTTGAAGCATTAAAAGTTTCTTCAGAATTTGATTATGAGTAGATCAAAAAATATATTGATAGATAATTATGATTCATTTACATACAACTTAGTTCAATACTTTGGCGAATTAGGCGAAGACTTTATTGTTTATCGCAATGATGAAGTAACAGTGAAAGAGCTTCAGAGAAAAAAGATCAGACGCATTGTTATTTCTCCGGGTCCGTGTACGCCTGACAAAGCAGGAATTTCAGTTGATGTAGTAAAAAACTTTGCCGGAAAGGTTCCCCTGCTTGGCGTATGTTTAGGTCATCAGTGTATAGCTTCCGCTTTTTCAGCAAAGATTGTGAGAGCAAAACGGTTGATGCACGGAAAAACATCGATGATAGAGCATAATGGGAGAGATATTTTTAAGAGATTACCAAATCCCTTTGAAGCTACAAGGTATCATTCACTCGTTATAAAGAAGGATACTCTGCCATCAAACTTTGAAATAACTGCTTATTCAGAAGACGGAGAGATAATGGGCATTGCAGATAGGAAACTCAAATTATACGGAGTGCAGTTTCATCCGGAATCTATTCTGACCAAATGTGGAAAAGAGCTATTGAAGAATTTTTTAGAGATTAAATAAAAAGTCAATATGTTGAAGAAATGCATATCAAAACTGGCGAATGGAAATTCTCTTTCAGAAGAAGAGGCATATTTAGCAATAAAAGAAATTCTTAAAGGAAAAGCTACTCACTCCCAGATTGCATCATTTTTGACTGCCCTCACTATAAAGGGTGAATCACTTGAAGAAATCATTGGTGCAGTCAAGGCAATGAGAGAGATGGCGGTTACAATAAAACTCAATGATGTGAATGCAGTTGATACTTGCGGGACAGGAGGAGATGCTTCAGGAACTTTCAATATTTCAACTACAGCGGCAATTGTCGCCGCAGGGGCAGGTGTTACAGTGGCAAAGCATGGTAACCGCTCCGTGTCGAGCAGGTGCGGAAGTGCAGACATTTTAGAGAAGATGGGTGTAAAAGTTAACCTGTCGCCTGAAAAGGTGGCAAAATGTATCGATGAAATCGGCATTGGATTTATGTTTGCTCCGCAGTTTCATAGCGCAATGAAATATGCAGCACCAGTGCGTAAAGAAATCGGTATAAGAACTATCTTTAATATTTTAGGTCCCTTATCAAATCCTGCCGAAGTGCGAAGGCAAGTTGTGGGAGTTTTTAGTGAGAAGGTGCAAGACCTCTATGCAGAAACGCTGTTGAGACTTGGAATAGAAAAAGCATATATTGTCCACAGTGATGATGGGCTTGATGAAATTTCCGTGTGTGCAGAGACGAGAGTTTTGGAAATCAACAAAGGTAAAATTTCTGATTATAGAATTGCACCGGAAGATTTCGGAATGATGCGACATAGAAGGGATGAAATAATTGGTGATAACGCAGAAATAAATCGAGACATTATCATTAGAATTCTCAAAGGTGCAGAAGGCGGAAAAAGGGATATCGTTTTATTGAATGCTGCAGCTGCAATTGCAGCATCGGGCAGAGTGGAATCAATGGAAGAAGGATTGGAAATTGCAAAGGAATCGATAAATTCTGGTAAAGCCGAAAAGAAACTTCAGGATATGATTGCTTTTACAAATAGAGTTTGATTGTTTCACATTTCTATTTTGTATGGATTCAAACATAGCCAAACTTACAAATAACGGTTTTTTTCCTATCTTCCAACTTTCTGTTTTTCCTTATTTCCTAAGTTAGAGTGATAGCATTTGTAGATAATATCTGCTGATAAAATTATAATTTTATTTATAAATGTTAATTT
>RFHX01000345.1 GCA_003695725.1 Candidatus Schekmanbacteria bacterium | reverse complement strand
GAGATAACTATTAAAAAATTCATCAAAGGATTCGCCTGTAATATTTTTCAAAGATGTAAGGATATCATTCTGTGTATATTTTTTGTTCATCAAGCCAAAATTTATATAAAGATATTGCATAAGGTCATCAATGCTATAACCTCTTTTTACAAGTTCTCTGTCGAGAAGGTATGCAAACAGATTACTATAGGCGCTCATCATAGTTTTATATTCAGATGTGCCAGTGCCTGCCAAACTAGCCTTGGCGGATAATTCCTGAAAGGGGAGGTCATATTTAGTGCCTATTCTTTCAATATATTGGAACCACAGGCTTTTCATAGTATCTTTGTATTCAAATTCACTCATTACAAATCCTTGAACTCTGTTTGTAAAATAAATTGTCATTCCTTCAGTGATATAAGTTTCAAGCTGAAAAAGGTTGCCGCTGCCATCCGGCTCATAATTGAAAGTTTTTCCATTCCATGAATGAATCATCTCATGGGCAGTAATTAGCTTGTTATCCAGATTTTTTGCAGAAAATACAACTCCTCCCTGTGACAAAGCATAACTTGATGATTCTTTAGAATTTCTAATTTTTACAATGTACTTATCGAGAGGAAATCCATTGAAGAAGTGCCATATTTCGTGAAACATATCTATTGTTATATCTGCAATTTCCTTTGGTTTGAAAGCTGTTATATTTTTTTTGAATATGCTTTTGTGCAATGCTACAATAACTTTTGTTCCATGAATCTTTTTTGATTTTACGAAATAGTTTTTTGAGTCAAAGGCAAATGCTTCTTCGGCACTTTCGTTTAGTTTATCGGCTGCTGGCTGATAACCAACTTCTTTACCAATATCCCATGAGATTTTTTGTGCAGGATTGCCGGGAGTTGAAATGTCGTCATATTCAAATTCTCCATTTTTACAACTTTTGATTTGAGAAAGAAACTGGGTGTTTATTTTCATTTTGTGATGCGCTCTGTAAAGGTTGACAAATTTTTTTTCATATTTCTTGCCTTTGAGACCGCGTATTTCTTTATGGAGTCTAACTAATTTCTTTTTATATTTTTTTACCCTCTTTTTTATTTTCCCTATTTCTCTATCAATCTTTATCTCTTTAAATTTTCCATTTATTTTCTTCTTAAGAAGAGGAATTCCTTGCGTTGTTTCAATGCATTGATATTTTGAATCATCTGAAGGAATAAAAGGGAGTGAGCTTAAACATGATGCAGGAGTTACACTTATAAGAACTATTATGAAGGATGCGAAACTAAAATATCTTTTGAAAAAAGGGGTCAAGTCTGCTTTTGGCTTTTGTTAAGTTTTTTCTCAATTTCTTCAAGATGTTTACGCAAAGAATTATCTTTCATTCTTCTCCTTTTTACCCGCTCTACCATACTACTCACTGAACTGTAATTATTCATATCAAAATATCTTCCAATATCCAAGAGAGTTTCTTTGCTGTGAAGCCTCACTAAATATACAGCTATATCTTTTGGCAAGTTCTCCTTGCCACGCCTTGATGACATTAACGTTTCTCTATCAATATTGAAATGTTCACATACCTGACTAATTATTGTTTCAGGATTTATTGCTAGCACACGAGCTTCAGGTATTTCTACATTACTAAGTAGATGACGAAACTTCAATTTCACCCATTCTTTAAAATTTTCTCCTCCGAGTACCGAGGGCATATTCTTTTTTGAATAAAAGCGTTTGATTTCATCAGACTCTTCCTTTAAAACAAATTCTAGGTATGCTTCCTGTGCCATATTTTTTTTACTGGCAAACATTGACAATAAAATGTCTGTATAAAGCCAATCCCATCTTTTATCATTAGCCACATATCCTCTATGACTATCCCAAGTATATTCTCCTATCTCTTTTACAAGGCCAGCCCTTATGGGATTTCGATGGATATAGCGCAGGACTTCAAGAAGATGACTATCTGCTTCAACAAGCACAGCCTTGTATCTGCCGCGAAACAATTGCCCATCTTTCTTGTGGTAACGGTTAAAATGTTGAGTATAAACACCGTTTATATGCCTCATACATCTGGAAATATTACCGTCTGGCGTGTGAACTAACAAATGATAATGGTTGGGCATTAGACAATATGAAGAAATTTTCAAATTCCACATCACTGATGTCTCTTGGAGGATCTTGATGAAGGCTTCGTAGTCGCTCTGAGACAAAAAGATTTTCTCCTTTCTTCTCCCCCGATTCATTACATGATACCAAGCACCGGGATATGATATGCGCAATGGTCTTGACATAATGAAAAATTACCATAAGACAATAGAAAAGTCAAAAGCAGACTTGACCCCTTTCCCTTGTCAATTGCCGAGAGCCGGAATCGAACCGGCACGGAGACAAAGCCCCGAGGGATTTTAAGTCCCTTGCGTCTACCATTTCCGCCATCCCGGCAGTCAATAGTGCTTTAGTAAGAGATTTCTTAGATGCGAACAATATTAATATATGTTTTTTTGCTTACAGTCAATTAGTTTTGGGATTTCTGTAAAGGCAAAATAGAGATGTCTCGTTCCCGGCAAAGTAGAAATGTCATATAATCACTTATATGCTTTGTGAAAAAACATAGGCAGTAATCAAAAAAAATAAGTTGCACACCCATTTTCAGATTTCATCAAAACTTTTTATCGTTCAGTAAAAAATATTTTTCATTATTTGAGCTCAAGATATGAGTCCTTGAAAATGATATGAGTTCGTGAAAATGGAAATTTTACTGAATGCCTGCAAAAAAAGTATAGTGGATTGGCTTCTTCGCTCCATCGACAGAGCGCTCTCTTATAGCGAATGTATATGATGTTACTTACAAATAAGATTTTTCTTTTCTGCCTTTTCGAGAAATAGCGATATAATTTCTCTTATTAAAAACACTCATAAATGTTATAAATATTTACGAATAATTTTTCTTCAAAAATTAAGGATTAAACAATAATGGGAAAGAAAAGTTTTATACCTGCGGCAGAACCTGAAATAACAGAAAAAGAGATAAAATATGTGAATGAATGCGTCAAATCAGGATGGATTTCTTCTTTAGGAAAATTCGTAACAAAGTTCGAGGAGAAATTCAGCAAATTTTGCGGTTGCAAATATGGAATTTCCACAAGCAACGGCACTACAGCACTCCACCTTGCCCTTGATATATTGGGAATTAGAGAAGGTGATGAGGTTATAATGCCTGCCTTCACATTCGTTGCCACAGCCAACGCCGTGTCATATCTTGGGGCAAAGCCGATTTTTGTCGATTCTGAGTATTCTTCATGGAATATTGACCCTCAGAAGATAGAAGAAAAAATAACAAAAAAGACAAAAGCGATAATTGCTGTCCATCTTTATGGACACCCTGCCAATATGGGGCCTATTATGAAATTGGCACGCAAATATCAGCTCTATGTTATCGAGGATGCATCGGAGGCGCATGGCGCGCTTTATCGAGGAAAAAAGGTTGGCTCCATTGGAGAAATGGGATCATTCAGTTTTTACGGAAATAAGATCATTACAACAGGCGAAGGAGGAATGATTACTACCAACAAGGCAAAATGGGATAAAAGGGCAAGATTTCTGCGCGACCATGCAATGTCGCCGAAAAAAAGATATTACCATCCTGAAAGAGGATATAATTACAGAATTACGAATATTCAGGCAGCTATCGGTTTGGCTCAGGTTGAAAGAATAAATAAGATTTTGGCAAAAAAAGAAAAGATAGAGAAAATGTATAATCGCCTCCTTTCTGGCATAAAAGGGATTTCCTTTCAGCCGCAAGCCCCTTGGGCGAAGAAGGTCTGTTGGATGTATTCTGTATTGATCAATGATGAATTCCCTCTTTCTCGCATACAACTTGAACAAGAGTTGAAAAAAAGAGGAATTGATACGCGTCCTTTTTTCATACCTATGAACAAACTGCCGATGTATAAAACAAATGAGAAATTTCCAGTTGCAGAAGATTTATCAAGGCGCGGTTTGAGTCTTCCTTCATCTACTAAATTGAACAATAGCGACATAGAATATATTTGCAATGTAATAAGAAAATTGAGCGAATAAAGTTTGACACAAATTAAAGGGTAATGAAAACTTCAATCATACTTCCTACCTATAATGAAAAAGACAGCATTCTCGATCTTGTCGAAATATTAATCCTCCTGCTGAATAAAGAAAAGTTTGAGTTTGAAATTATTGTCGTTGATGATGACAGCCCTGACAAAACTGGCTATTTAGTCAATGAAAGATACAGCAATTATGAGAATATTTCCTGCATTATACGAAAAAATGAAAGGGGGCTTGCAAGCGCCTTAAAAACAGGAATTGAAAGGGCTGAAGGTGATGCAATACTGCTGATGGACACAGATTTTAATCATGACCCCTTTGTTGTGCCGCAAATGATTCGGCTTATTACAGATTATGACATTGTTTCAGGTTCGCGATACATCAAAGGCGGCGGAATGATGGGGTCTAAACTTCGATACTGGGGAAGCTATCTTTTCAATCATTTTATTAGAATAATGATCGGAGTTGAGACAAAGGATAATTTGAGCGGATTCGTAATATTTAGAAGAGATATACTTAAAGATTTTGATCTTGATGAGATATTTACAGGATATGGTGATTACTATATTAAATTCTTATATAGATGCAAAGAACTTGATCTTCGAGTTTGTGAAATACCTGTCGTATATAAGCTTCGTCAGGGCGGTAGCAGTAAGACGAATTTTGTGAGACATCTAATTGGATATATAATTACTGTGCTGAAGATAAAATTGGACAAATAGTTTTGCTGTAGAAAGAAGAAAAAAAGAAAGAATCCTGTCTGATAAAGTTGTAAAAAAGCTCTTATTTTGCAAATAGTTTAGAAGAAGCAATTTCGAATTTTAGCCGTTGTGCATAAATGATTCTAATGGTTTAATCTATGTAATATGAAAGATGTGGCAAAAAAAATAATAAGCTATTTTTCACCCTCCTATTCATATGTCATCCTCTTTGTGACGCAAAGATGCAATGCAAGATGCAAGACTTGCTTCAGTTGGAAGACTGATCCTCAAAAACTGAAAAATGAGCTTTCGATCGATGAATATGAAAAAATCACTTCCAAGATGAGAGATTTTGTTTGGTTGAGTATAGGAGGAGGCGAGCCCTTCCTGCGCGAAGATATTGCTGAGATTGTCAATCTCTTTCACAAAAATTGTTCAGTTTCTGCTTTTACAATAACTACAAACTGCCTACAGCCGGAGAAAACAGCAGAGAAAGTCGAGCAAATCCTCAAAAGGAACAATAATGCAGATATAAAAATCGTTCTGTCCGTAGATGGCACAGAAGAAGTCCATGATTCAATAAGAGGCATTGAAGGGAATTTCAAAAAGTTTGTTGAAACATACTCTCTTCTTTATCCACTGAAGCGCAATTTTCCAAATCTCTTCCTTTTTACCAATACGACATTTTGTCGCGACAATCAGCACAATATCGATGAGCTTCTTGACTATCTTAACAGCAATTTTCATTTTGACGGAAATACTATGGGACTTGTAAGAGGCGATGCTCGGATACCTTCACAAAAAGATATTGATATAGAGCTTTATTTTAATGCTATTGAGAAGATTCGCAGTCTTGAAAGAGAGACAAAAGAGATAGGGAAGTTTAATAACATCGTATTCGATATGATGACAGATGTCAACAAGAGGACTTTGCTTGAGCGAAAGATGATTCTTCCTTGTGTTGCAGGCAAAAAAGCTATCACAATTGATTCTGACGGCACTGTCTTGCCCTGTGAAATGATGCCTCAATTATTTCCCAATGAGGATTGGAAGCTTGGTGATTTAAGAAGTTTCGATTATGATATCGATGCCCTCCTGTCATCTGAGAAATCAAAGATGCTCATAAAAAGAATTCAGGATATGAAATGCCACTGCACTTTTGAATGCTATAATTTGTGCAATGTAGTTTTTAATTACAATAGCGGCTTTAAAATCCTTTGGAGATATTTGACAGGTGCATAAAGATATTAGCGTCATTATTCCTGCCTATAATGCTGAAGAAGATTTGAAGGAATGCCTTGCAAGTCTCAAAAAACAGACAATAAAACCCAAAGAAATAATTGTGGTAGATGATGGAAGCACTGATAGTACAGCAAAAGTTGCAGAAGAAATGGGGGCAATTGTCGTTAAAAATGATAGAAATGTCGGAAGGGGGCAGGCAAGAATCAATGGCGTAAGAAAAGCATCAGGCACTGTTTACGCATTTACAGATGCTGATTGTATTGTGCCTGAAAAATGGCTTGAAAATGCTATTGATGAAATGGAAAAATTTAATGTCGAGGCAGTATCCGGATATTATTGTGGTGCAAAAAGAGATGACTTCCTATCACGCCTTCAATACGCCGACTGCTCATACAGGCAGAAAGACATACCAAAAGAGGTGAATACAATATCGAGCTGTAATTTTGTAGTTACAAAGGAGGCATATGAAGCTGGTGGAGGATTTCAACCCGTTTTGAATGAGGATATGGAGCTTGGATATTGGATAAGCAAAAAATATAAAATTCATTGGCTTCATAACAATGGCGTAGTTCATAATTTTAGAAATAGTTTGTGGAAGTACTTGAAACAACAGGAATTCTTTGCCCGCCAGGTAATGAACAGCTACTTGAAGTTTCCAGAGATTTTTTTTTCTCAATCGAACTACCAGAAAAGGTCCATAATTTGGGAGCTAATATCAATTTTGCTTTTAATTGTATCAGTGCCATTAATCTTTCTTTCAGATTATGGAGTTTTTCTATTTATTTTTGCCATTCTCTGTTCAATTTTTTTGAAGACGGATATTTTGAGATTTTTCAAAGAAAAGGGATTTAGCACAAAGGAGATTTATGTCTCTTATTTTATTCTTTTGATGCGTGATTGTGCTTGGATAATCGGTCTATTCAATGGAGTGATATATACAATACTGTCT
>RFHX01000344.1 GCA_003695725.1 Candidatus Schekmanbacteria bacterium | reverse complement strand
TATAAAATTATGACTATAGAGTTATATTTTTTTGCTGTCCTTTTCTTGGGCCTCTTCGCTGTTTTGGACTTAATAGTTGGCGTTAGCAACGATGCATCTAATTTCCTCAATTCTTCACTTGGCTCCAAGGTAGCGCCTCGTTATATTATTTTGTCTGTTGCAAGTCTTGGTATTTTGATGGGCGTCGTTTTTTCAAGCGGAATGATGGAAGTAGCGCGCAAAGGCATTTTCCATCCCAAATTTTTCACAATGCCAAATCTTTTGACAATCTTTCTTGCCGTAATGCTAACGGATATTGTTTTGCTCGACCTTTTCAACACATATGCCCTACCCACATCAACAACTGTATCCGTTGTTTTCGAACTGCTTGGCGGAGCTGTAGCAGTTTCAGTTTTAAAAATAATTCAGCAAAAGGAAGGATTGATTCTCCTTGGTCAATACATAAATACAAGCAAGGCAATGGTAATTATTTTCGGAATTCTCCTCTCAGTCATAGTCGCATTCCTATGCGGCGCAGTTACACAATTTTTTACCCGCCTTCTTTTTACATTCGATTACAGTCAAAGCCAGCGCCGCTATGGAGGATTATGGGGCGGTGTAGCAATGGCATCAATTACCTATTTTATTCTCATAAAAGGTGCAAAAGGAGCTTCATTCATAACACCTGAAACGGTTGAGAAAATAAAAGACAACAGCTCATTGATTTTATTTTCAATCTTTCTTGTTTCAGCAGTCATTCTTCAACTTCTTATAATCTTCAAAATAAACATCTTCAAACCAATTGTTTTGATAGGAACCTTTGCCCTTGCAATGGCATTCGCTGCAAATGACCTTGTCAACTTTATAGGAGTGCCGATGGCAGGCTATCATTCATACAGAAGCGCCATATCAACACCAAACCCCCTTACTTCCACAATGGAAGCGCTCGAACAAAAAGTGCCTGCTGAAACAGCTTTTCTTCTTATTGCAGGATTAATAATGGTAGCGACACTCTGGATATCAAAAAAAGCAAGGACTGTTTCGAGCACTGAAATTAGTCTCGCCCAACAATATGAAGGCGAAGAAAAATATGAATCAGCAATAATATCGCGCATAATTGTTAGGATGGCGCTTAATTTTTTCAATTTTATCAAAAAAATATCTCCTTTAGCTCTTCAAGAATGGTTCAGAAAGCGGCTTGACACTACAAAATACAAAGTAGATACAGATGCAGAACATCGTCCATCCTTTGACCTCCTGCGGGCATCAGTAAATTTGATGGTAGCAAGCGCGCTGATTTCTTATGCAACTTCTCATCAACTGCCGCTTTCAACAACCTATGTTACCTTTATGGTAGCAATGGGGACATCTTTTGCTGACCAAGCTTGGGGACGGGAAAGTGCAGTTTACAGAGTATCAGGAGTTATTACCGTAATTACAGGATGGTTTTTCACCGCTATGTCTGCCTTCATACTTTCTTTTGCTGTAGCTTCTGTCCTATTTTACGGCGGAGCAATTGGTTTTATTGTAATTGCAGTTGCCGACGGACTGATCATTCTTAAAAACCATAGAAGGCACAGTGAGGAGTGGGAATATAAAGAAAAGGAATTGGTCTTCAACCTGAAAAAAATAACCGATGTAGAAAGTTCAATTTCTATAACCTTTGAACATATCGGATTATTAATTCACGAAATACGTATTTCCTTGGATGAAACCCTGAAAGCATTGTATGTCCATAATGAATATATACTAAATAGGGAAAGGCGAAAAACAAAGAAGATACAAAGATGGTCAAATATTACGATTGCCAATATTTTTAAATGTATGCGCCTTCTCCAAAAGAGTGATGCCGCCCGCTCATACAACTATGGACAAACGATACGCAGAATTCAACGGCTTTCAGACGGCTATCGCGACATTGTATTAAGATGTTACAATCATGTTGCAGACCACCACAAAATGCTTCTCGATGTGCAGATAAATGAATTAAAAGAAGTAATGATAATCTTCAATGAAATAATGCTTCATGCTGAAAATGCTCTTTGCAGTAAGGATATGTCTCAATATGAAAATGTGGTAAAGAAAGATAAGGAATTGAAAGAGCTTGCTGAAAAGCTCAATCAGAATCAGATTGAGCGCATAAGAAATGGTAAATCAAAGACAAGGCACAGCATTCTATTTTATTCCATAGTAGGCAATGCCCTAATGCTTTCAAAACAAAATCTCAAACTGATGGAAATCCTTTCTGACACCTTTGGCACACTGGAAGAATCAATAGAAATTAGAGTGAATTAGCAATAAATATTTTTAACATGTAATATGCTTGACACACATTTAATGCCTGCTGTATAAATTTGAAACGCAAATCTTTAAAAAAAATGAAAAGATTGGCTAAACATATTTTTCTATTCCTTGTAAGCGCCATATTTTTGTGAGGGTATTCTTTTAATAATCTATTAAACAAAAAGGAGGTTAAAATGAGTATAGAAGACCTTGAAAAACGAATTCAAGCACTTGAAGACATAGAAGCAATAAAGCAGCTGAAAGCAACATATGCTGCATACTGCGATGACTCTTATAACCCTGAAAAGATGATGGAAATATTTACTGAGGATGCAGTCTGGGACGGTGGAGAAAGATTTGGCAAATACACTGGCCATAAAGAGATAAAAGAATTTTTCCAGAATGCAAGTAAATCTCTTGTTTTTGGAGCGCACTTTTTTCTACAGCCGAGGATAACATTGACAAGTGAAAAAACTGCAAAAGCGAATTGGTACCTGTGGCAGACAAGCACGATGGCAAATGGCAAGGGAGTATGGATATGCGGACTCGAAGACGATGAATATAGGAAAGGTGATGACGGAAAGTGGAGAATGAGCCATATGAAACTCACACTCTTCTATGTAACTGCATACGAAGATGGATGGCATAAAGCGCCTTGGAGCGGACTTGAAGATTAATCGATGAAATATAAGCCCTCTCTATTATTGGGAGGGCTTTTCATTCAATAACTCATTACCTCCTTTACAATTGCCTCCCAAAAACTATCCTCTTTAAGCAAATAGACAAGACTTCCGATAATAAATCAGTTAACTGATTATACTAAGAATTATATGAAAAAGATCGGGAAAATTTACGACATTACAAGAGGCAATTTACTCCTAAAAGATAACTTGACAGGGCTGTATAATCATAACTACTTTCAAGAATTCCTTCAAAAAAAGATTGTCTCAAATGAAAATAAAACTCCTTTTGGGATTGCACTAATCGATATCGATTCATTTTCACTTTATAACCGCTCCCTTGGTTCTATAAAGGGGAACGAAGCTTTAAAGAAAATTTCAGAAACAATCAGAGAGCATCTTACTGAAAATGATTTTTGCGCAAGATATGGCGGTGATGTATTTGCAGTCATTTTCGATGGGGCATCAGCTGAAAAACATCTCAATTGCCTTGAAGACATTCGGCTGAAAGTTGAAAACGATTTTAACGGGAAAATCACAATAAGCGCCGGTTTTGCTTTCTTTCCAGATGATGGAGAAAATCATATCGAACTTATAAACAATGTCAAACACTCACTTCATCATGCAAAAATCAGCGGGAAAAATCGAGTTCACTATTTAGAAAAGAATATTTCATCTGAACTCGATAAAAAAGCGACTATTCTCATCGTCGACGATTCTCCGCTGTCTATCAGAATGATAGCAGACATCTTGTCTCCTCTTGATTACAATATCATATCTGCAAAAAGTGGAATAGAAGCCCTTTCACTCCTGAAATCGACTGATATCGACCTAATTCTCCTCGATATAATTATGCCGGAAATAAATGGATATGAAGTTTGCCGCACTATTAAAAATAATAAAAAAACAGCAGAAATTCCTATAATAATGGTAACTTCACTAAATGATGAAGAATCAAAGTATAAAAGTCTGGAAGCAGGTGCTGATGACTTTATAACCAAACCATTCAATAGGCCTGAAATCATAGCCCGAACCAAAAACCTGATAAATCTGAAAAAGCTAAATAAAAAACTATCTGCAGCAGAGACGACTGTAATGTCACTTGCAAATTTGGCTGAAAAGAGAAGCTCGATTGGGTTGAATAATATTCCCGACACAGCAAGGTTGGCAGAAAAAATAGCAAAGAAACTCGGCTTCAATAAAAAAATCATAGATGCTGTCAGAGTTGCGGCTATTTTACATGATATAGGAAAGATTGGCATTCCTGAAAAAATCCTAAATAAGAAAAAGCCGCTAAATAGAAAAGAATGGGAAATAATAAGAAGACATCCTGATTTAAGCTGTACAGCGGCTGCGCCGCTAAAAAATCTATTTCCTGAATCATTGGATGCAATACGCCATCATCATGAAAGACTCGATGGAAGCGGTTACCCTAATGGTCTTCGTAAAAGAGAAATACCTATTACAGCAAGGATTATTGCTGTTGTAGATATGTATGAAGCCTTGATTTCAGAAAGGCCTTATAGAAAGGCAAAAAGCAAAGAGGAAGCCCTTGCTATCATATACAATGAAACAGAAAAGGGTAAAATTGACAAAGACGTTTTTCAATGTCTCAAAGAGATAATCCAAAAAGAAAAGTAATCATCTCATAGTGCGTTATCCAACTACTTTATTAAGTCGTATATCCTTTTTGCTGTGACAATTACTCTTTTCATAAATCATATTTTTCCTTGCATCAATACTTCTATTTCTACATAG
>RFHX01000343.1 GCA_003695725.1 Candidatus Schekmanbacteria bacterium | reverse complement strand
ATATGTATAATTTAGGATCAAAAGAAAATGAAGATTTTTATTTAAATTTAAGAAAAAAAGTTCTTGAGTGGCTGAAATCTGATTCAGGGAAAGATTCTAAATGGCAAGAATATATCCTTCTTGCCCCGGACCTTTTTTATCTCCTTTGTAAACTGATGATGGATAAAGATGTGCCTATAGAAGAAAAAAGAAAAATTGCTTTTGCCATCGGATACTTCGTTCTTCCATTCGACCTTATGCCTGAAGCAATACTTGGTGCATTTGGTTATGCAGACGATATTGTAATTGCCGCTTATCTGATAAATAAGATAACCAATTCTATAGATCCTGAAATTCTCCAAAGAAATTGGCCCGGAGACAGTGATGTGTTGGAAAATGTGAAGCATATTTTAAAAATTGCAGACGAAATGATTGGAAGCGGCTTATGGCATAAAATAAGAAATTTTTTTTCTAATAATTAGATGAGCTATTTTATTTTAGAAGTTTAAAGATTTTTGTTCCCCCAAGTCCTCCTCCAACAGTGTTTGCCGCTCTGCTTCCTGAGACATAGAGATTATCTTTATATACACAAAATGATTGAAAGTTAAGAATTGTTTTATCGCCAAAACCGTTCTTTGTTACTTCGACCCAGTTTATTCCATCTTTCGTCTTCCATATCTGAGAGCCAGTCAAAGTTTCAGCGCCTGCACCCATAAGCGGCATATAAAGACGAACGAGCCCTGCATAAAGATAATCGCCATATGGAAAAAGCTGAACCGCGATGGTTTCAAAAACAGGTTTTTTCATTACCATTGAAGCGCCTTTGTTGGTCTTTCCGTCAAATCCTGCAGGGAGTTTCCCATTGCCTCCTACACTGTAAAACCAACTTCCGTCTTTGGGGCTTGCTGTTTTGGTATATAAAACCCTTGCACCTGCAATTGATTGTATTCCGACAAACAGCTTCTTTTTAAAACAAGCTTGGCTCCAGACATTGAAATTGCCATTAAACATATTGCACTCCATACCTGAACCAAATCCATTTTCATTTGTTCCTGTATCATTTTCATCGATACTTGAATCTACAATTAGTTCCCAGCCTGAAATTGTAAGTTTTGCAAAGCGTGCACATCCCCCAAGATTTCCATCTGAGCCGAGAGTGCCGGCATAAAGATTAGGTTCCCCTTCAATATCACATACGCCGAGACTCGGTATTCCTCTTGTTACCGGCTTTTTTGAATCGGGATAATTTGGGTCATCATGAAAAAGTCCTAAACTTCGAGGAGGATTTGTAATTTTCCAATTTTCTCCATCTATTGTATACCATACCTGTCCGCCATAATCATAATTTAACACTGTGCTTGCATAGAGTTTGCCTTCAAAGACAACCATACTTGAAATAGCTTTGTTAAAGTAATCTCCAAAGCCGTTTTCATCGTTTCCCATTCCTATTTCATAACTGTCTCCTGCTGAAACTGGCGGGAGATCATATTCATGCAGAGGGAATGGATTTATGTAATGTTTTTCTTTACATACTGTATATTCCTTTCCCCTATTGCCGCCAATTTCATTTTGCTGAACTATTAAGGTATTTTCTGTATTTGAGACAATATCAAATCTTCTAAATCTTCCCCTGCCAGATGTTATCTGTAAAACTCCTCCTTTCCACCGGTTCTTTTCCCATTTTTTTGAACTATCAATAAAGATTGCCGTTGTTTCACCGTCTTTGTCTTTACATCCTGAAATAGCGCTGATTATGCCTTTTTCATCAACATCTTTTTTATCGGAAACTACCGGTTCCCATTTTGAGCCGTCATATCGCCATATTTCACATCCGGAGGACTTGAGATAATATCCCTGAACTCCTGATGAAAATCCAACATAAAGCTTTCCTTTGAAAACTTCCATAGCCCCCATATGAGAGTTGATAAAATAGTTGTTATAGATTCCGTTTTCCACATTATTTGGGAATAGCACTTGTTCCCAATGTTTTCCATCAAAACGCCAAACCTCCGCACCTTCTTTGTCATTTCGAACCAAAGCATATAGATTGTTTTGATATTCCTTCATTGCAACAACTGCCACATTATTTTCATCGCCAAAACCATCTTCGTTGACCTGAATCCAATAAGAGCCATCGAGTGCTTCTATTTTTGAATACGATTCTTTCTGTGTATTTTTTTCATCAGCAATGCTCCAAGGGGATAAAAGGATAATAAGAAAAACTGAAATAAATAGAATTAAAACTACTTTTGAATGTTTCATTTCTTTTACACTCCTCTTTATTTTATGTTTATTATTTCTTTTAACACATCATTTGAAAAGTTCTTCAAGATTTTGAAGGAAATTGTTTGACAAATAATACATTTTATTTAATTGAATAAAACAAGTCTTTGTTCAAAAAAATTTTAAAGATGAATTTAAAAGAAATCTCCACTATACTGATTGAAAAAGGCAAGGTTAGAGGAAAACCTGTTGCGATAACTCTTTTCCGTAATAATATCCCAGAAGAATATTCGCCAATTGAAAGTGAGCCCTGTACAATTATCCGTTTAGCTATGGATGAAGGCAAGAGGGTCTATTTTGATGAAAGACATCATGATTGTCTTGTCGGTGCCTATCATTGCGGTTTAATAGAAGGGAAAAAGGATATTGTCAATGGTGAATATCTTTCAAAGACAAGCAGTTTTTTTTCATATGAGGGTGCAGCTCGCTTAAAGGCAGGAATGCGCAATTTACCGCCGGGGATGGTTAAAGGAATTGGTGCTGCGCCTCTCGACGATGTGCCTGAAAATGTAGATGTCGATTGGATTGTAGTAGTTGCAAATCCCCACAATGCAAACAATATAGCTGCATGCCGTATTGTTGAAGATGGAATTAAGCCATATGGTTCATTTGGCACTTCTCTTTGCGGTGAGCTTTTTTCTTCGCCGTGGCATGAAAAGAATGTAGTCATAACCTTTGGAGATTTTGGCGGTAGGATGTTTAATAGGATTAAAAATGATGAGCTTTTTGTGATTATCCCAATTGAATATGTTCAAAACTTGCATAAGCTTTTAGTCGATGTACGCATAGATACAAGAGAAAATCTTGCGGCAACAAAACCTGAATGGTCAAAATTTTGGAAGAAAAAGGAAGAGCCTTCAAAAGATGGTAACAAAACCACATCAGGATTGAAGATAACTATGCCTTGGGATGATGAGGCAATTAGTTTAGTTATGTCTGCTCCAGATGGCATCAGAGAATTTGCAGTGGAAAAAGTTGAGGAATTTGCTAAAGAAAAAAAATACACAAATATCACGCGTAATGTAATTGCCGAGCAAATGGAATCTGTGGGATTGAATATTGATGATATGCTTGGGTAATATAATCACTATAAAGCTATAGAGGATAATGGGAAAGAATAAAATATTAGCAGAAAAACTTAAAGAGCTTGAAGGATATGAAAGGAGAATAATTGCTTTTAAACTTTATGATGAGCTTCCTGTCAATGTTGAACCTTATGGTGATGATATATCCTTCCATTGCGCAATAGTGGCTGAAATGTGGGAAGAGGGAAGAAAACCATTTTACATCACAAATAAAAATATAATGTGTGGTGGTGCAGTCTATTCAGGTATAGGCAATAGAAAAGTAACAAAAGAAGAATTTGATGCAGGAATGGCATCAACAATAGGATTTAAAAAAGGATATTCAACCCGGAAAGTATTTAGAAGGGTTAACCAGCAGATCCCCCACCATTTTATTCATCATAAATATCAGGTTATCGGCGCTCTCGAGGATGTTGAAAATCCAGATATTGTGATGATTGTCACCGATGCATATAGAGTTATGCGTCTTACAAAAGCTTACACATGGAAAACAGGGGAGCTTGTCCAGGGGGTTTCAGGAAGTGCTTGGTGCACAAATTCATTTCCAATTGTTTTTCACAATAAAACAATAACTTTCAATATGGGAGATGAACAGGCTCGCTGTCTGATGAATCTCAATCCCGGAGAGGTCTATTGCACAATACACTATGATATCCTTCCTTTAATCGTTGAAAATTTAGAGAATATTCAAACGGGAATTGCAATGTAATGATAAAAGAGGAGATTTAAAATGGCATTTGTCATCACAGAAGATTGTATTATTTGTGGAACATGCTGGCATATCTGTCCAACAAATTCAATTATTGAGTATGAGGACACTTACAAAATCGATGAGGAAACTTGTGTTGAGTGCGGAGCTTGTATAAAGGTGTGCCCAAATGCCGCAATTGTAAAATCTAGTAAAGCAAAGAAAGAGGCAGCCACAGCTGAAAGTACTTGATTTGGAAAAAATGCCTCTCTAATTAAATAAAAGGAGGCAGGATAATGGCTGAAGAGTTAAAAACTCATAAGGCAAATGTAAAAGAGTTGTCCTTGGAAGAGAGGTATGACCGATGCTGTGATTTCTTTGAAATGGACCATATGATAAGCTACTATACCCATAAACGTCTTGGCACTGTGCAGGAATGGGTAAACGACACCGTTGAAGCTTATAATAAATCTGTACCGAGGTTTTTAGGACCTATTGTTAAGAATATAAGCAACCTTGCCCCTAACCTATATCTTAAAAAAACCTTCGAAGCTGTTTTTAAACTCGACCAACAGCACCATGATGTTTCGGAATTTGAATACTCTGAACCAAAAGATGGACAGATAATTGTTAGATGGCGTAACTGCGCTCGCTTAAAGAGGCATAAAAAATGGATAAAACAACTTGGATATGACTTTGATGAGCGTGAGATATGCGAAGTCGAAAAGATGCACTTGACTCATCCAAACCATCCTGCCTGTAGAATGGGATGTATTCCCGTAAGAATTGAATGGGAGGAAGGAGGATGCGTCTGGGTATATAAGAAAGTTTGAATTTGATAAAATTCTAAAACTAACTAAATGGTTACTATTTAAAGAAAGGAGAATTGTTATGGAAATGAAAAAACCAGATATAAAGGAGATGCCCATTGAAGAAAAGTGGGACCGTCTCCATGACTTTTTTACAATGGACCATGCAATTAGTTATAAAACTCATAAACGTCTTGGCACTGTGCAGGAATGGGTTGATGATACAGTAGAAGCATACCGCTATATGGCACCAAGGTTTATTGGCCCAATGGCTCGTATTGTAGGAAAGCTTGCTCCAAATAAGTCGTTAAAGGAGGCAATAAAGAGGGTTCTTTATAATGATCAGATGATGCACGGTCCCGGTGAATATGAGGTTTCAGAACCTGAAAATGGTGAAATTACAGTACGATTTAAAAATTGTCTTAGATTGAAAAAACAAAGAGAAATAGTAAAGAAAGCAAATCTTGGTTTTGACGGCAGAGAAATATGTGAAGTTGAAAAGATGCATCTTACACATCCCCGCCATCCAACCACAGAAATGGGTTGTATCCCTATTAAGATTGAATGGGAAGAAACCGGGTGTGTTTGGACATTCAAAATGGTAAAATGATTTTCAAGCCATTGAAATTTTAGACAGCTCCATCTATGAAATGGAGCTGTCTTTTTTTTTGCAAGAGGGGTCTATTATGAAAGATAAAATAGTCTTAATTACCGGGGCTGATGGAGGAATTGGCAGAGAGACAACGAAAGGCATAGCCAGAAAAGGGGCAAGAATTATAATGGCTTGCATAAACAAAGAAGAGGCATTGCCCGTATGCGAAGAGATCAAAAGGGATACTGGCAACAATGATATCGAAATAATGGAGATTGACCTATCGCGATTAGATTCTGTTAGGCATTTTGCAGATGATTTTTCCAAAAAGTTTGATCACCTCGATGTTCTGATTAATAATGCCGGGATATTTACTATGGAGAGAAAAGAAACAGCAGATGGATTTGAGTTGACGATGGGCATAAATTATTTTGGTCCATTCCTTCTAACAAATCTTCTTTTGCCTCTACTAAAGAAATCTCATTCTGCCCGCATTGTTAATGTTTCATCCAATGCCTTTATGCAGGGTAAAATCAATATTGACGATATAAATATGAAGAAAGGATTTCAAGGATTTAAAGCTTATTCAGCTTCAAAATATGCAGTTGTATTATTTACGAGAGAATTAGCAGAGCGTTTAAAAGGCTCAAATGTTACAGTGAATGCTGTCCATCCCGGCCATGTTGCTACCAATATATGGACATTTGAAAAAGGATATATGGCTTATGTAAGCAAAATTCTGAAGCGATTTATGGCAACACCAGAAGAAGGCGCAAAAACCAGTATTTATGTAGCTACATCTGAAGAGGTCGAAGGAATTAGCGGGGAGTACTTTGAAAAATGTTCGATTAAGGATAT
>RFHX01000342.1 GCA_003695725.1 Candidatus Schekmanbacteria bacterium | reverse complement strand
TGCGATACATCGTAGCATAAGCAAGTTTTGAGTCAATCATATGTTTCAGCGATGGATGATAGGGTCCAATTATGGATGTACCTTTATATTCATTGTTTTCAGGCAAACCAAATCGAATGCAGGGAATATTATTCTTGTAAAGAATTTTAAGCGCTTTTGCACCCATATGAATAGTTTCATCAAGCGATAAAGGTTTATATTCATTTTTTAAGTACATCTCCATAATCTTTGTTTCAGGTAATATTAATAAGGGATAAATCCTTATAAACTCGGGCTTCAAAGAAACTGCCTTCTTTATCCCAGCGATGAAACTTTTTTCATCTTCTTTGGGAAGACCCATCATAAGCTGAATCCCCAGTCTTAAACCAGCATTCTTGATTATTTTTGATGCGCGAATAGTTGAATAAGTTGAATGCCCTCTTTCAGATTTTTTCAATACATCGTCTGAAAAAGATTGGGCGCCCAATTCTATTGTCGTAACTTTCTTTTCTTTCAGCCATTCAATATTTTCTTCATTTATTAAATCAGGGCGCGTTGAAATTCTGATTCCGTCAACGATTCCAGCAGAAATCCATTTCTGTGCACCATCGAGAAATTCTTTCTGTATCTTGTTGTCTATTCCCGTAAAACTGCCTCCAAAAAAAGCTATTTCTCTTATTGTCTCTCGAAAGAAAGGGATCCCTATTTCAACTTTGATTGCCTCATTAGATATATTTGAATATTTCCTCTTACTTCTTTTGTCTTTTTTTGAAGAATTCAAGTATAGGTTTACATTTCTGTCAATGACATCTGTTTTTGGAAATCCTTTTTCAAGAGTGACTTTATTTTGATTGCAGTAAATGCACTTTTGAGGGCATCCAGCGTGAGGTATGAAAACTGGAATTATTAGATGCTTCATTTTTTCTTAAAGAATGTAAGTGCTTTTTCAGCAGCTTTTTGTTCTGCTTCTTTTTTTGTTTTTCCAATCCCTCTTCCGAGAGTTTGCCCTGAATGAATCAATTCTATGATAAATGTTTTATTGTGGGGAGGCCCTTTTTCATCTACAACAAAATATTCAGGAGGTTTTTTATAAATTTTCTGATATTTTTCCTGAAAGATCGATTTAAAATCTTCTCTAATAAGGTCTTTGTTTTTGGTAAAGGGAAGAAAGATTTTATATCTTACAAATTTTTTTGCGCTTTCAAGTCCGGAATCAAAAAAAATTGCTCCTATCACGGCTTCCATTGTTGCTGCGAGGACAGCATCCATATTTCTTCTTTGAGGCTCTTTTGTTTTTGCGATTTTAACAAATTTGTCGAGATTTATTTTTTTTGCAAAAAATGAAAGAGTTTTATCAGATACCATTCTTGTTTTGATTTTTGAAATATCGCCAACTGAAAGAGTTTTATATTTCTTTAAAAGATATTCTCTTGAAGCAAGCTCTAATACAGCATCACCAATAAATTCAAGGGTTATATTTTCTCTCTTATTTTTTTTACCGCTTTTATTATTTTTATGGGAAGATGTGTGATTGAGAGCTTTTTTTATAAGGGATTTTTTATTGAATGAGTATGAAATCTTTTTTTCGAATTCTTTGTAATCCATTTAAATTAAAAAGGCGGATATAAAGAGATTCTATTCATATCCACCCTTTCATAATTAATTTACTGGTTTGCGCGTTCAGAAATATAGTCAATAGCGTCTTTTACTGTGACTATCTTTTCAGCGTCTTCATCAGAAATTTCCATTCCAAATTCTTCTTCAAGAGCCATCACAAGTTCGACTACATCGAGCGAATCAGCACCTAAATCATCAAAAAATGATTTCTCAGGTGTTACCTTATCTTCACTAATCTGAAGATTTTCTGCTACAATTTTTTTAACTCTTTCTTCTATAGTCATCAAACTATTACCTCCTATGGTTGTTTATTTTTTGTTACATATACATTCCGCCATTTACATTGAAGACTTGACCAGTAATGTATGACGCTTTTTCAGAAGCGAGAAAGCTTACTACATCTGCAATATCTTGCGGATTTCCAAATCGTTTTAAGGGAATGCTGTTTAACATTTCTTCTTTAACTTTTTCGGGCAGAGATTTTGTCATATCCGTATCAATGAAGCCGGGGGCTATTGCATTAACAGTGATGTTTCTTGATGCAAGCTCCTTTGCAGCGCTTTTAGTCAATCCGATTATTCCGGCTTTTGAAGCCACATAGTTTGCTTGACCGGGATTTCCCATTACGCCTACAACGGAGGCAATGTTTATTATAGCTCCTTTTCTTGCCTTCATCATTTGTTTTGCCACTGCTCTTATACAATTGAATGTTCCTTTGAGATTGATATTTAATACTTGGTCCCACTCCTCATCGCTCATCCTTATAAGAAGATTATCCCTCGTTATCCCGGCATTGTTTACAAGTATATCAATCTTTCCAAATTCGTTGATGGTTTTTTCAACTGCCTCTTTTACATTTTCGGAAGATGTTACATCACAGGCGCAGATTAGACATTTTCTTCCAATTTCTTCTATTGCCTTTTTTGTATCGGCAAGCAAGTCTTCGATGATGTCCACTGCGGCTATATCACATCCTTCTTTTGCCAATTCTTCTGCTATTGCTCTTCCGATACCGCGGGCAGCACCTGTAACAAATGCTGTTCTGTTTTCATTGTTCATATTATATCCTCAAAATTTGAAAAAACATATTTCTTTTAAAGAGAGGAAAAGGTTTTTTCAAGAGTTTTTTTATCTTCGATATTAAATATTTCTACATTTGGTATTGTTTGCTTGATAAGACCTGATAACACCTTGCCGGGACCTATTTCAATAAAAGTGTCAACGCCTTTTTTTCTCATATTTTCAACAGACTGCTGCCAAAGCACTGAGCGGGAAACTTGAAGTTTTAATTTTTCCCTTGCTTCATCGCCGCCATTTGTTTCTGTTGCATCTACATTTGCAAATACAGGAAACTTTGACGGAGCGAATTTGATTTCATCAAGAAGAGGTATCAGTTTTTCTTCAGCTGGTTTCATCAATTCACAATGAAAAGGCGCACTCACCGGAAGCATTACGACTTTTCTTGCCCCTCTTTCTTTTAAAAGTGTAACGGCTTTTTCAACATCTTCTTTTTTGCCTGAAATTACTGTCTGTTTAGGAGAATTGTAATTAGCCACTGATACAATGAGCCCTGTAAGTGAATTTATACAATCTTCAATATCTTCCTTTTGCATTCCAAGAATGGCAGCCATAGCCCCTTTGCCTTCAGGTACTGCTTCCTGCATAAGTCTTCCCCTGATTTTGACAAGCTTCACTGCTTCTGAAAAATCAATAACTCCTGCCGCAACAAGGGCTGAATACTCACCAAGACTGTGTCCGGCAGCGAAAAGTGGATTTAATCCTTTTTCAGAAACTACCCTGTGTGCGGCAATGCTCACAGTCAATATTGCAGGCTGAGTAATCTCTGTTTGTTTTAGTCTTTCTTCAGGACCCTCAAAGCAAAGGGAGGTTATGCTTATCCCAAGTGCTTTATCTGCTTCTTCAAAAACATTTTTTGCAGATTCATAGTTTTCATACAATTCTCTTCCCATACCAACATATTGGGATGCCTGTCCGGGAAAGACAAAAGCAATCTTAGCACTCATCACAATCACCTTTCAAATAGCAATAAATAAAATCAATAACTCCAAAATTGGTATTCTTTTGAATAATCCCAAAAAAAATCAAGAGTTGAAAAGATCAGCAGATTTAAAGAATGTAGGAATCTATAGCAAGATATTGCTCTTTGTCAAATAAATAATAGCAAAGGGATGGTTATTAGGAAATTACAGATGATTTTAGGCGGCGTCGATTTGTGGTGCATCATCCATTATGTTTAAGAATTCAGGAAAGACTTTTTCAAAATATTTTACAACATTAGGGTCGAAATGCGACCCAGCGCCTTTTATTATTTCATTTCTTCCTTCAATAGGGGAGAGGGCTTTCCTATATGGCCTGTCTGTAGTCAGGGCATCATATACATCGGCAACGGCAATTATTCTTGCGCCAAGGGGGATTGAATCTCCCATTAGAGAATTGTATCCGCTTCCATCATACTTTTCATGGTGGTTTATAATTAAAGGAAGAATATCCAAAATCCTTCCTCCTATAGGGGACAACAATCCTTCTGCATTTTTTGTATGGGAATTCATTTCTTTTCTTTCTCTTTCAGAAAGTTTGCTTATTTTATTTAGAATTTTTTCACTTACCCCAATTTTCCCTATATCATGAAGAAGAGCTGCAGTCCTTATATCATCTACTTCTTTTTCATTAAGTTTCATTGCACGTGCAAGTATTTCTGAATACTTTGAGACGCGATAAGCATGATTTTGAGTATATTTGTCAACAGAATCTATTACGATTGAAAGCATTGTGATGATGCCTTTGTAAGTATTATTCAATTCGTATGTATAATTTTTCTGTTTTTCATAGAGAAATCCCATTGTATAGCCCGTTAAGATTAGAAAACTGCCCCATATGACAATGTTAATCCATTTATTGATTACTATATTTCCGTCATCAATAAATGTTTCAGGCACAAAATATGCCATCAGCACTATGAGGAGGACAGAAAGGAGAGCTGAATAGGTGCCATGTTTCTTCCCAAAGAAGAAAGCCCCTAATACCACAGGCAAATAAAAGAAGTTTAAAAAAGCCAGCTGATTTTTAACAAAATAATAGATTATGCCTAATATCAGGACAAGTAAGAATATAATCAATAGTTCCTTATCCACTATTGTATGTTTATTTTTGTCTTTTTTATGCATAGTTTAGTTCTTGAAAATTGTTCTTACAATATGGACAGTATTTCCAATTTTCTTCTTTTTGTCTTCCGCATGAAGGACACACTTTTGACAATGTTATACCGCAGAAGGGACAATTGATGAAATCGGACTTTATAGAGGAATTGCAGTTGGGACATATAACACTTCTAATTTCTTCTTCTTCAAAGATTAGAACTCTGTTTAATTCTTCCAAAGTGGTTAATCCTTTCTTCACCTTTTCTAATCCATCAAAAATCATATATTTCATTCCCGAATTGATTGCTTCCTTTTGTAATAGCTCTGCAGGAGCGTCATTGTTTATCAGTTCCCGAAATTTAGGCGTTATAGTCAAAACTTCAAAAACTCCGATTCTGCCTGAATAGCCTGTATGCGAGCATTTTTGACAGCCCGTACCTTTATAGAAATTGTTATTTTTTATATCTTCAGGTCTAAGGCCTATTTTTACGAATTCTTCTTCTGAAGGATTATATTTTGTTTTACAATTTGGACAGATTAACCTAACCAGTCTTTGTGAGATAATGCCGTTCAGTGATGATGATATTAAATAAGAGGGAACTCCCATATTCTTCAATCTGGTTATAGTGGATATAGTAGAATTTGTATGAACCGAGCTCAATACAAGATGTCCTGTAATTGATGCTTGTGCCGCAATGCATGCTGTTTCGACATCTCTTATTTCACCAACCATTATCGCGTCAGGATCCTGCCTTAATATCGACCTCAGACTGAAAGCAAAGGTCAATCCTACTTTTTCGTTTACATTTACCTGACTAATTCCGGGAATTTCATATTCTATGGGATCTTCGAGAGTAACAATATGTATAGTATTGGATTTAATCCGATTGAGCATTGCATACAGTGTTGATGTTTTGCCGCTCCCTGTAGGACCGGAGAGAAGAATCATTCCTTGAGAACGGTCTATCATTGAAATTACCTTTTTCAACTCTTCACTGCCTAATCCAATGTTTTCAAGCTGAAAGGAATCAGCTTTCATATCAAGTATTCTTATAACTATGTTTTCGCCATACTGAGTTGGAAGAGAAGAAACACGAAGATCAAGTTCTTTGTTTTTGATGCGAATTTTTATTCTACCATCTTGGGGTATTCTTTTTTCAGATATATCCATTTTTGCCATAATCTTGATTCTTGAAATAACAAGACATTGCACCCATTTCGGGAGAGTCATTATATCTTTGAGCAGTCCGTCGATTCTCATCCTAAGATTGACAAACTTTTGCTGTGGCTCTATATGAATGTCACTTGCCCTTCGTTGAACTGCATTGATTATTATGCTGTTTACCATTGCAATAACCGGTGCTGTTTCACTTCTTTTTATGAGATCAGATATATCAAGCTCATTGTCTCCTTCAAAAACAATTTCAACTGGTGATTGAATGGGAAGGCTACTTATCAAATCTTGAAGAGGAATGTTGATATGATAATTATGCGCTATTGCTTCCCGAATTTTATCAGGTGTTGAGATGCAGGGTTGTACATTTCTTCCAGAGGCAAATCTGAGCTCATCTATTGCACTAAGGTCAAGGGGATCTGCGAAAACTGCTTTTATGACTTTTTTATCTACACTTAAAGGGATTAGAGTGTGCTTTCTACAAAGTTTTTCCGGAACTAATTGAATTGCCTCTGGTTCAACGGCTGTTTCGGAGAAATCTATAAATTGTATTCCAAGCTGAAGAGCAAGAACCTTTGCAATATCCATATGGGAAATGAAGCACATTTCCACTAAAATTTCTCCGAGCTTTTTATTTGTTTTCTGTTGCTTGGCTAATGCCTTTTGCAATTGCTCAGAAGTTATAAGGCCAGCATCACATAAAAGCTCTCCCATCTTTTTAATGTTCTTTTTTATTTTCATTGCATCAAGTTTATGAATATTTTTTTTCCTATTCATAATTATTAACCTCCAATTTCGAGGGATAAGAC
>RFHX01000341.1 GCA_003695725.1 Candidatus Schekmanbacteria bacterium | reverse complement strand
ATTACTTGTAGTTCCCGACTATAAGATCAAATTATCTAAAAATGAACTTAAAAGTTTGCATGCAAATAGCTTAGAAGAACTGGAAGTCTATACAATTATAACTATTCCCGACAATCCAAAAGAAATGACTATAAATCTTTTAGGGCCAATAATTCTTAACAAAGAAAAAAATCGTGCCAAGCAGATTGTTCTTGAAAAAAGCCCATACAGCACAAAACACAAAATGATAAATTGAGTTGTCTAATAAAGAGCATTCTTAAAATAAATAATTGTCATAAATTCTGCCAAAAGACTTTTTAAAGAAAGATTCAAAGTGGATAAGGAAAGGCGAAAATACTTTAGAGTTAAAACAGTTGTTCCTTTAAAGTACAAACTCGCCAGTGATGAGATAAACCCCAAAAAAAACAATTCAAATCTACAAGACCTATTTCACAACTTAAATATTTCAACTGAAAGTTACGATGAGCATCCTGTTCCATTCTTTGAAAAAGAAATTCTTTTACTGCTCAAGCAAATTGATAATAAGTTAAATTTCCTGATAAAAGGATTGAAATTAAAGGGAGGAGAAGAGCTTTGCCCGGGTGAGCCAACAGAAATCACATTAAGCGGCAATGGATTGAGTTTCCCTTCAAAGACTGCTTTCAAAGAAGGCGACCAATTAGAATTGGAAATAAGCCTTCCTGATGAATTTACTGCTCCCCTTATTCTTATAGCAAAAGTCAAAAACTGCAAAAAAGAAAATAACAAAGATTACAAGATATCTGCCGAATTTATGAATATCCTTCCCTCTCAAGAGGAACGAATTGTCAAATATACAATTGCCTGCCAAAGAGAAATCATAAAAAAAAGCTGAGTTTTACTCTCAAAAAATCAAAAAATAATTTAAAGATTTTCACCTTCTATCCGAAAAGATGAATAACTAAAAAAGGAAAGGAGGTGAAAAGAAGAGAAAGTTTTTCAACCCATAGTTAAGGTAAGGATACTTTAACTAAAAAGCTATTCAAAATAGCAAATTCAAGGAGGAAAAAATATGGCTTTACGAGTTAACACAAACATTGCTTCAATTAACGCACAGAGAAACTTATCAGTATCAACCAGCGCATTAAACAAATCCCTCGAAAAAATCTCTTCCGGTTTAAGAATCAACAGGGCAGCTGATGACCCAGCAGGACTTGCAGTTTCAGAAAAATTGAGAGCTCAGATAAGAGGTTATAATCAGGCAGTAAGAAATGCCAATGATGCTGTAAGTCTTGTTCAGACAGCTGAAGGAGCTCTCAGCGAAGTAAACAACATTCTCGTTCGTATGAAAGAGCTTGCCACGCAGGCAGCAAATGGAACTTTGAGCCAGACAGACAGAAACAATCTGGACAAAGAATTCCAAGCACTTGCAAGCGAAATTACGAGAATATCCAATGTCACAGAGTTCAACGGAACCAATCTGATCGATGGAAGCATTTCAGCCTCTGCGAATGCGGTAAAATTCCAGATTGGCATTGACAATTCAGCCAATGACAGACTGACCCTTACAATGAATGACCTCGATGCCTCTGCATTAAAACTTGGCGCAAATTCCGGTTCAAACGGAATCACAACGATAAGCTCCATTGATATGGCTCAATCTGCACTCGATGTAATAGACAGCGCCATAGACACAATTACGACCAATAGAGGCACACTGGGTGCATTGCAGAACAGACTTGAATCGACAATAAACAACTTGATGGTTAGTGCTGAAAACGCATCTGCTGCGCAGTCTCGTATTAGAGATGTAGATTTCGCCTCAGAAACGGCAAACTATGTAAAACAGCAAATACTTGTACAGGCAGGCACATCAATCTTGGCGCAGGCAAATGTTGCTCCTCAGGCAGCGTTGAGTCTCTTGGGATAAAGCAGCAATTAACACCAAATAAGACTGCAAATAAGCTAATGGAGGGGAGCCCCAATGCGGGGCTCTCCAAAATTGGCAAAAAACAAAAAGGGAAGAGATAAATGGCAGGAATATCAGTTGGCGGTTTAGCATCAGGAATTGATTTTAATAACATCATTGATCAGCTCGTGGAAATTGAACAACAACCGCTACAACTCTATGAAGAGAGGAAGAATACATATCAGGAGAAGATAGATTCTCTCAATAATATAAACAGCAGTCTTGCGTCTCTTCTCACAAAATGCCAAACATTAAACACAAGTTCCCAGTTCAATCTCAAATCCGTATCGGTAAGTGATACAGATGTTCTCACTGCTTCTGCTTCGAGTTCGGCAGTGACAGGAAATTATTCAGTCGAAGTTTTACAAACTGCTTCTTCCCATAAAATTGCATCTCAAGGTGTCAATGATATAAATGCCACAAGCATTAGTTCTTCATCAGGCAATTTCAGCTTCCGGGTAGGCTCCGGTGATGTAACCGACATTGCGGTAACAAGCACAACAACACTTCTACAATTGAAAGACGCAATAAACAATAGTAATGCAGGTGTAACAGCAAGTATCGTCAACGATGGATCCGCTACCAATCCTTATCGTCTTGTCCTTACAGCTGATTCAACAGGGCAGGACAATGAGATTACAATAACTACGAATGTTACAGATCTGGATTTTTCCAATAAATCAATTGAAAGCGTTTATTCCGATACTAACAATAGCTTTGATGGAACAGCAACCGCCTCAGGAACATATACAGGAACAGGCAGTAAAACTTACATTGTTGAAATAACAACAGGTGGTTCTATTGGAACGGCAAAGTTCAAAGTCTCCGATGATGGAGGAGCAACATGGACTGCCGATGATGCCTTCACTACCAGCACTTCTCCTACATCTATCTACAACTCGAGTGATGAAGGTGTTGACATCGCTTTTACAGCAGGCACTACAAATTTTGCAGTTGGAGACCGTTTTGAGATAGATGTATTTGACCCTACACTGGAATCTGCACAGGATGCCATTGTCAAAGTTAATAATATTAATTTCAGGAAATCTTCAAACACTATAAGCGATATTATTCCCGGCGTTACTTTGGAATTAAAATCAACTACATCCGGAACTCCAGTAACCTTATCTGTAACAAAAGACACCTCTACAGTAAAAGAAAACATCAATGATTTTGTAGAAGCCTATAACAGTGTCATCGAGCTTATAAACGAACAAACTGCCTATGATGCTGAAAATGATGAAGCAGGTCCGTTGTTAGGCAATTCTGCTGTTAGAAATGCTGAATTATATCTTAAAAGAATAATAAGCAATAATATTCCCGGATTGAGTGATACATATACGACACTTTCCCAAATTGGTATTTCAACTCAAGAAGACGGAACTCTTTCTGTTGATGATGACAAACTCTCTGATGCCCTCGATGACTATTATGACAATGTCGAAAAGCTCTTTGTAAAATATGGTTCCACAACCAATAGCGAAATTGAATTTTCTACGATATCTGATGAGACAGAAGGAGGCACTTACGCTGTAAATATTACACAGGTGCCTTTGCAGGCTGTAGTAAATGGCAGTCAGCCAATTCAAAGTTCAGGACTTGGAGCTGATGAAACCTTAACATTCACCTTTAGCGGTGTTGATTATACGGTAAATCTTTCAGCAGGAGACAAAATAGACACAGTTGTTGAAAAAATAAATACGCAGCTTTCAAATCAAAATGTTCCAATCTCAGCTGCCAATAATGGTGGTGCTTTAAAACTCTACTCACAGGAATATGGTTCAGGAATATCTTTTACAGTAACATCTGACCAACCAGATACTTCTGCTTCAACTGGAATAGGAACAAGCGGAAAATCAGATACAGGACAGGATGTTGCCGGTACAATCAATGGCCACACGGCTACTGCTGTGGGAAACAGTCTTACAGGCGCAGACGGATATGATGAAGAAGGACTGCAAATCCTTGTTTATTCCACAACTACTGGTTCAAAAGGGACTGTTACAGTTTCACTTGGTGTTGCAGAACAAATGATAAGAAAGCTCGATTTTATAACTGATTCAACTGATGGAACAATTCAGGCAAGCATAGACAGCTATCAGGAAGCCATCGATGAAATAGATGAAACAATTGATAAAAAGAACGAATCCATAGATAAAATGGAAGAGAGATTATTAAAGCAGTTCACTGCATTGGAAAGTATAATTTCAAGTCTCAACGCTCAGAATCAGGCGTTATCAAGTTTTCTTGCTAAAATATAATGGAGGAATAAGATGACAAAAAATGCTTCAGGAAGTCAGTATCGAGTAACTCAGATTTCTACATCCAATAGAATTAAAACGATCTCGCTTTTATATGAAGGTGCAATAAACTTTCTTAATCAGTCAAAAATAAAAATGCAGGAACACGATTACAAATCAAAAGGAATTTATCTCTCTAAGGCATCGAGGATTGTATCAGAATTGAGCAATGCTTTAGACCCTACCGTTAATAAAGAGCTAACAAGAGAGTTGGAGCGGCTTTACGAATTTATAAATTTCAAGATACTTGAAGCCAATATGAAAAATAACCCTGCCTTTATTGATGAGTCTATCAAAATACTGAAAACAATAAAGGAAGGATGGGATAAACTCTCAGAAATAGAGGAAAATAAAAGAAAATTTAGTGATTCATTAGATAGTGTAAACCAAAAAGGCATATTATCTTTAACAATTTAAATAGAGAGATAAAAAATGAATGATAACAGGTTAAAATTAATAAGCCAAAAGGTTCAACTTTACCAAAAAATTCAGGATATCGCCTCTGAAGAAAGAAAAGAGGCGGCAAGAAGCAACTATACGAGAATTCTCTTCCTACAGGAGATGAGACAGCAAATACTAAACCAAATTGAGAAGCTTGATAAAACAATAGAAACGCAATCAAAGGATAAACAAGGGGTAGGGGGAAAAAAGTTTAAATCTAAGGAAGAAAGCGAAGCTCAAGGGAAAGTCATTTCTTTGATCAAGAATATCCTGAAAATTGATGAGGAAACTCTTAAAGTTGTTAATGCCCATAGAGACGAAACACTTAAAAAGATTAAAAGCATTGGCGATGCAAAAAAACAAATAGAAGGATATGGCGGAAAAAAGGTAAAAAAGTCTAAGATAATTGATGGATCGATTTAACCATGTTATTAGGAAAATATTACCTATTTCTATACTGTAACCCCTTGGTCCTTATTCTATAAAATTCCCACCTTATTTCAATATTTTCTTATTTTTCAATAGATTATTAAATTTTTAAAATTTTTCCAATCTCCTTTAATTTCTGGCAAAGAATTTGCATATACTTTGGCGGACTACTTTAAAGAGGAGGAAAAATGAAAATCTCAGTTTCAATGATCGCCTTAAATGAAGCTCAATTTATCGAAAATGCAATTGAATCATGCACATTTGCAGATGAAATAGTCATTGTTGACGGCGGCAGCAAGGACGAAACAAAGGAAAAACTTCTTGATTTAGATGACAAAAGAATCAAATTGATAGAATCACCTTGGGAAAATGACTTTGGGAAACAACGTCAAATATCATTGGAAAATTGCACGGGCGACTGGATAATACGAATTGACGCAGATGAAGTCTTTTCCGAAGAATTTGAAAATAATATTAAAAATTATCTTGAGAACACGACTGCTAACGCTGTAACTATCAGGCAATGCAACCTTGTGGGAAATACTCATTATTATTCAAAAACCTACGATAATTTTGAAGCATGTCCCAGAATTTTCAAAAAACTACCAAATGTAAGATGGGTAAACAAAATCCATGAAGTTGTTGCCGGCATTGAAGGAGAAGTGGCCAAATGGGATGTTTATGTCGTACATTACGGATTTCTCAATAAAGAGCGCTATCGCAAAAAAGCAAGATTTTATTCCAAAATCGAAGGAAGCGGATTCAATAAAGAAGAAGATTTAATTTATAGAGAATATAATATAATGCCAAGGCCTGATAGGTCTTATGAAAAAGCACAGCTTGCAAAAAAACTTGAAAAGCAATTTTCACCACCTCCAAAAAACAAGCCTTCTATTGCAATCGTAAGAGGTCCAAATCTAAACGAATGGGAGTTGAAAAACTACGAACCTTTGGCGAAAAAATACGATATTACCGCTTACACAACCTTGAATCACAACTTTTCTCTTGATAATGCAGGTGTCCCGGTAGTCAAACTACCCACTCATCCACAGTCCCCAATATACCTAATGGGTTTGGAATATGAGCTTTTCGATAAAGATATAATCTTTACAGCAGATATAACATGGCTTTTCTCACTTCAATGCGCAGTGGCAAAGAAGAAATTTATGAACAACTTAGTTGTGCTTGAATGGGAAAATATACCACTTATTTACTATGACAATGAAAATATCAGTACAAATAAAAGGAATGTCATCAACCTTGCCGACTCATTTGTAGCAGTAACAGAAAGGGCCGCCGAGGCACTTGAATTGGAAGGCGCTGACAAATCAAAAATTTCAGTGATACCGATGGGTATCGATACAAAATTCTTCGCACCTTCCCAAGAAATGAGAATAAAAAAAAGAAAAGAATTATCATTGTCAGAAGAAGATGTACTTGTCCTCTTTGTTGGAAGATTTGTCTACGAAAAGGGGATATACGATATCCTTTATGCGGCAAAACTTCTTTTCAATAAGTATCCTCACCTCAAAGAAAATCTCAAGTTTCTTATGATAGGAAGAGGGCCGGCAAAAGATAAGGTCATAAATCTCATCAAAAAGCTTTCACTTGAAGAGAATTTCACAATTGAACCTCATTCGTCCTACAGTAGTATGAGAGAATACTATAGTTGCGCAGACATCTTTACACTTCCAAGCATACCGAAAGAAAACTGGAAAGAGCAGTTTGGAATGGCAATCGTTGAAGCAATGTCATCAGGACTTCCAGTTATTTCCACATATTCAGGTTCAATTCCTGAAGTAGTTGGCGATTCTGGTATTCTTATTCAGCCAAATGACCCTCAATCGTTGGCGGAAAAAATAAAAGAATTATTCGATAACGAAGAACTAAGAGCCAAACTATCAAAGCTTGGAAGGGAAAGAGCAGTAAAAAATTTCGATATTTCAATAACCTCAAAGCAATTTGATGAACTTTTCGAAAGCCTTTTGATCAAATCAGGCAAAAACTATAGAAGTAAAGAAGAACGCAAGCAATCAGGCAATGGCAGAAAGGATATTGACCTTGGGTATTACAGTCAAAAAAGGAGCGATATTTTAGAAATTGTTCCGCATTCAGCGGAAACCATATTGGATGTAGGCTGTGGCGCAGGCGAGATGGGATATGAGCTTGTCAAGAGAGGGAAAAAAGTCATAGGCATTGAAAAGGAACCGACTGTTGCAAAAATCGCTAAAAAAAGATTAACAGAAGTCTTTGAGGAAGATGTCTCTCTCCTTGAAACCGAAAAATTAAGTAAAAAATTTGACTGCATCATATTTGGAGATGTCCTTGAACATCTTATTTCTCCCGAAGAGACCATAGAAAAATTGAAAAAATGCCTCAAACCGTCAGGATGTATAATCCTTAGCATACCAAATGTTAGAAATATCACCGTTCTTGAAAACTTAGCAAGAGGCAACTGGACTTACCAGGAAGCCGGAATCTTGGATAAAACACATCTTCGTTTTTTCACCTTCAATGAAATCGAACGTCTGTTAGAAAGGCAAGGATTTGAAATTAAGGAAATCAAGAACAACATTATGAATATAGAAGAACTAAAAAACATCAAATATGACGAAGAAGGGCATACAAGCATTAAAATCGGAAATTTAACTCTTGAAAAACTCACAAAAAAGGATGTAACCGAACTTTTTACAATACAGTTTATCATAAAAGCCTATCCAAAAAATGCAGAATCCTCTCATTTGAATAAAACCCCAATCTTCTTTGAAGAAATAAAAAAATATGAAGAACAAGGCGCCTATGAACAAGCATTGGAAAAATATAAAGAAATCTTAAAAAACAACCCCTCAAACTTAACCTTATGGGAAGGAATGGGAAGATGTTATAGAGCGCTTGGTAATTTAGAAGCTGCAGACAAAATTTACAGCCAAATCGAAACACAATGCCAATCAGCAGAATCACTCCTCGATTTGGCAAACTTTTATAGTGAAAAGAAAGATTATAAAAAGGCGCTTAAATATTTTATTAAATGCAAGGAAACCCTTCCCCCTCAAGATGAGCGATATAAAGAAATAATCTTGGGAATAGCCGATTCCCTTACCTGTTTGAATAAACTTACAGAAGCGAAGAAGTGCTACAGCGAATTAGAAAAAATAGAGCCAAATTCAGAAAAAGCTGCAATCGGAAAAGGAGTTGTTCATTTTATTGAAGGTAATTTCAAAGAAGCAAAAAGGAATTTTACAAAGGTTTTAGAAAAAAATCCAAAAAACCTAAAAGCCCTTCTTGGCAAGGGAATGGCATTGCTTTCAGAAAAAGACACAGAAAAAGCGATGGAAACATTTTCTTATGCATTGGATATTGACCCTGACAACAAGCAGGGTGTTTCCTTTTTAGTAAAATGCGCTATTGAATTAGATAAAAAGGAAATTGCAGCAAAATATCTTGAAAAATACCTGAATCTTCATCCTGCAGACCTCAATATGCTCTTTAGTCTTGCCACTGTTTATTACTCTTTGGAAGATTATGAAAAATCAATTGAACTTTTGGAAAGAATCAAAATATTCGAACCCCAATTTGAAGGTGTTGATGATCTGCTTGAAGAAATAGATCGGAAGATCAAAAAAGGAAGAAATCTCAACTCACGAGCAATTCATAGGGAAAGAATATTGGCAAACAGTTAAAGTTTATATTTTTTTAGAATGAATAAAGAAAAAATAGCAGTTATACAAATAGCAAGAATGGGAGACCTTCTGCAGAGTCTTCCTTTGTTGAATGCACTGCATAAAAACTTCCACATTTCTGTCTTTATAGATAAAAATCTTGTAGAATTGGCAAATCTCTTCCAATCAGTCGATGAAATAATTCCAATAGATATTCAATCTTTAGCAGAAATTTCAACATCGAATGAAATATCTCTACTCGAGAAATATGAGATACTGAAAAAATATGTCCAAAGTTTTTCTTCAATGAATTTCTCTAAAGTTATAAATCTCAATTATTCATCTCTCTCCTGTCTTATTGCCGATGCAATAAGCACTCAAAAAAAACTTGGCTTTTATTATCAAAACGACCGTCGAACAATATACGGGACTCCATGGATGGATTACCTACTTACATCAACCTCTACAAGAAGATTTAACAGGATAAATCTTTCAGACATTTTTCTTTACAGTGCCGGATCAATTATTTCATCTGAAATGCCATCGAGGTATTTTTTCAACAATGCTAAAGAAAAAAAAGCTCAAAGAAAAAATGATGAAACAACTATATCTATCCAAACAGCCACAGGGCATAGAAAAAGATTTTGGCCAGACAATTATTTTTCAGCGCTATGCAGAATGCTCCTCAATGATAAGAAAGTAAAAATCTATCTCACAGGGACAGCAAAAGAGAGGGAAAGGGCTGAAAAAATAAAGCAGTCTGCCGCAGAAAATGAAAGAATTGTTAACATAGCCGGCAAAACGACGGTAAAAGAGCTTTCTGAAATTCTTTCCCAATCCGACTTGGTGATAACATGTGATACAGGAACGATGCATCTTGCAGCATCTTTGGATACAACTGTACTTGCCTTATTTTTTGGACCGGCATTCTGTTTTGAAACAGGACCTTTTACAAAAGACAACTACATTATTCAGTCATTTAAGAAATGTGCTCCCTGTATGGAAAGCATTGAATGCATAAATAGAGAATGCCTAAATTCCGTCTCACCAGAATTGGTATATAAAACTTCGCTTTCCATATTATCGAATAACGAATCAATTCTTCAGGAGACAACCATTCCAAATGACATAACTATTTATAAAACCGAAGAAGATTCCTTTGGTATTACTTGTGAGCCATTGTTTGGAAATGTCCATAATTATGAAAATAAACTAACAGATGAATTACGATTAACTTGGTTCTATATTATGAATAACATTGATTCAAAAAACCCTTTTTTAGATAAAATTTCCAAGATCAACTTTATATTTAGCGACAATAGTTACAACAAAGGAATTACCGATTTGTATTATCTGGTAAAAATCAGGAAAAAACTCCTTCTTTCACTTCCCCATCAATGGAAATCACATTTTGAAATAGACAATATCGACGAACGGATCAATTCATTGAAGAACATTCATCCCCTTGCACACATAATAAGATTCTTTTTTCGAAATATCGAAAGACATAAGTTTTCTGATGCATACAGTGATGCAATCTTCTTTCATAACAATTTTTCAAATGCCCTTTATAAGCTAACTATAAACTGCCAAATACAAGTTGAGGAGAATTATGGATTTATTTGAACAAAATATAGAGCTGCTTAAACGAAATTCGCTTCCCCTTGCAGAAAAAATACTCACATTAGAAGAAACAAAAGAGTGCGAAGTCATCAATGCAAGAAACGGAATGCCTACTTTAAAAGTAAATGGCTATCTTTATCACAGCGTCTATGACCCGTTGCGTGAAAGTAGGTCAATAGTTGATAATTTCCTGAAAAATAAGAATGTTGAAAATTATTCATCATTGATAGTCATTGGAATGGGATTCGGATACCATATCAATGAATTTCTGAAAAAGGGATTTCAAAAGATAATTGTAATAGAAAAGAACTGTGGAATTTTGAAATCTGTTTTTTCTTTCAGTGATCAATCGAATATTCTAAAGAAAACAAATTTATTTTCTCTTGACGAAGAAGAGACCAATAAGTTTATAGAAGAAATAAATCTTCTCGCGGGGAATAATCCTCTTATTTATATTCATCCTCCTATTGAAAAAATCCTCTCAAAGGAAAATGTCGAAAAACTCATCAGCAAACTGACGCCTTTCAACTCTGATGAATTCAGAGGATTGAAGGTTATGGTAACTTATCCTCTTTATGGCGGCTCTTATCCAGTAGCAGAATATACAAGCCGTGCATTTGAAAAGATTGGATGCAGAGTACAGCGCTTTGATATGAGTAAGTTCTATCCTCTCTATAAAGAACTTGATTATGCCGCCTCGAATAAAACAAATAACGAAAAGTTAAAGGGGCTTTTCTTAACTCTCATTGAAGAAATATTTGTATCGAATGTAGTTGAAAATCAGCCAAATCTCATATTTTCACTTGCACAATCTCCAATCAGCATTTCAGCGATAAATAGGATTAAACCGTTGAAGATTCCCCTTTGCTACTGGTTTGTTGAAGATTTTAGACTAATGGATTACTGGCGCAATGTTTCCCTTTCTTATGATTATTTCTTTACCATCCAAAAAGGGGATTTTTTTCGAGTCCTATCATCGGCAGGAGTCAAGAATTACCACTATCTTCCTACTGGATGTGACCCTGAAATTCATAAACCTGTAGAATTAAGCGAAGAAGAGATTCGCGAATTCAAGTCTGACATATCATTTATGGGAGCTGGCTATTACAACCGCAGAATCTTTTTCAAGAAGCTTGCCGATTACGATTTTAAAATATGGGGGACCGATTGGCCTCTTGAAGACCCATTTTATGCAAAGACTGTTCAAAGAAAAGGTGAAAGAATTTCAATAGAAGATACCGTCAAAATATACAATGCCGCTTTAATCAATATCAATTTGCATTCCTCGACATACCATGACGGTGTAAACCCCTACGGGGATTTCTTGAATCCAAGAATCTTTGAAATTGCTGCCTGTGGAGGATTTCAACTTGTTGATAAAAGAAGTTTACTGAAGGAACAATTTGAAATTGGAGAAGAAATAGAATGCTTCACTGATATCGATGAATTAAAAGAAAAGATAGATTACTACTTGTCTCATCCAGAAGAAAGAAAGGCAATTTCTTTAAAATCCCGCAATAGGGCAATTTCTGAGCACACTTATTTGAAAAGAATGGAAGAAGTACTAAAGGTCGTCTCAAACGGCAAGGGAATAAAACTTGAAAAGCCCGATACTGACATTAATTCATATAAAAATTTGGTTAAGCAATGCGGAGATGATGAAGAATGTCTAAAGATCTTATCGAAATTCAAGAATTATGCGCACATTTCAATCAAAGACATCGCAAGAGAAATTGAAAAAGGAGAGGGAAAACTCTCTCAAAGTGAAAAAATATTTTTAATGATGAATGAATTTGCTCAAAGATGAAAAAGATACTCATAATAAATTTGGCTCGAATGGGTGATCTTTTACAATCAACTCCGCTTTTGGAGGAGATTAAAAAAGAAAGCCCTGATTCAAGAATTACAATGCTCGCAAACTCCAAATTTGCGGCAATCTGTGAAAGACTCCCTTTTATAGATGAAATAATCAAATTCGATGTTGAAGAAATTGCAAAGTCGATTTCAGAAAGCAACAAAAATTTGATTGAAATCTACAAAGACTTAAAAAATAAAATCGAATCACTGAATCGAAAAGGATTTTCAAAGATAATCAATCTCACCCATTCCAAAATGAGCGCATTTCTTATGTCCCTCTTGGATTGCAATGATAAAAATGGGATAACTGTAGATCCCAATGGATTCAGGGTAATCAAGAATGACTGGATGATTTATTTCTTCAATGCCGCAATCAATAGAAGATTCAATCCTTTTAATCTTGTTGATATGTATCTCCTCACAACAGGCAAAAAAAATTCTATAAAATCTTTACTCCTTGAGCTTCATAATGAGGATATTGCTGAAGCTGAAAATTTCTATGCCGCCAAAAATGTCAAAAAAGACGATTTGCTCATCGGACTTCAACCGGGCGCAAGCAAATCGCATAAACAATGGCCTGTTAAGAATTTTGCCCAAGTTGCTTCAAAGATAAAAAAAATAATTGATGCAAAAATCGTAGTTTTTGGAACATCAGCAGAATCACATCTCGCAGAGGAAATAAGAAAAATTGCAGGCGAAGACATCATCGATGCAACTGGGGTAACGACAATGAAAAATCTACCTGCCTTCATTTCCAGATGCAGAATGCTCATAACCAATGATACAGGGACAATGCACATTGCGAGCGCAGTAAATGTGCCGGTTATTGAAATATCGATTGGACCGGTAAATTATACGGAAACTGGCCCCTATGGAGAGGGACATTATGTAATTCAGACAAATGTTAAATGTTCGCCATGCAGTTTTAATGTGAAATGTAAAAATGAAATTTGCAAAGAAACAGTACTGCCGGAGGAAGTCATCTATACGATAAAAGCAATGCTTGGATATGAAGAGATGAAAAATGAAAAACCAAAAACCCTCTTTTTAAATTCAAATTTATTCTATTCTCGCTTTGACAGTGAAGGATTTCTTGAATTTGTTTCTCCATTTCCTCTGCCGCTGAATAAAACTCTCTTTTGGAAGGAAATATACAGAATATTTTGGGAATATGTTTATTTTGGAAAAGAGCACGACGAAACTTTGGAATCGAATATCGATGTAAGGTTCGGGAAATACTATTTTGAGAATGATTTCATAGTTGAGAAGGAATCAAAGAAAATAATTGAAAGAATCGATGAAATCATTGAACTTGCAGAAGAAGGGAAGGAAATAATAAAAAAAATCATTCGCGCTCTTACAGAGTCTCCAGATGCAGTAAGCACAGATATATCCCTTCTTGCAAAAAGAGTGACTGAAATCGACGCCGAAATTTATCGCCTTTCTTTAGCAACAGAAGAATTATTGCCAATATGTGATGTTTATAGAATGAAACGAGAAAGTATCGATGACCCTGAAGCTACAAAGGTTTCATGGAAATGTTTAGCATTAATGGAAGAGCTCCAAAATAACTGCCGATTTTTTAAAAAAGTAATCTACAAGACATTTTCATCTGAAGTCGTTCAAAGAAAAAATTCAAAAAAAGGAAAAATATCTTTTCAGGTAATAAGATGAATAATTTTTTGGAAAAAAATCTAAAGGCATTAAAGACAAGAGATCCATACATCTATGATGAAATTCTCTCATCTAAAAGTAAATGTGAATTGCAGGGAATCGCCCATTTAGAATGCTTATTGTCAAAAAATTCTCTGCCAATTCTTTCAGTAACTTTTGGCAACGATGAAAAAATGAATCTCTCAAGCTCTTATGACCCAAACAGAGAAGGAGAAAGTATCAGTGCCTCCCTTCTTCAAATGGGAAATGAAGAAATAATGGTGATTGTAGGATCGGGGTCTGGATATATCATTGAATCTTTAGTTGAGAAGAATATGGAAAAAGAGATAGTTTGGATTGAATACGATAAAAGAATATTGGAAAAGATTCTTAGTCTTCATGATTTTTCAGAAATACTTTCTCAAAATAATATTCATCTGATCCTTTCAAAGAATGCGAAGGAAGTTGTCAAAAAGGTGGCTGAAGTAAGGATGAAGAGGGGCTTCAAGGCATTGAGACTTTATATTAATCCTTCGGCAAAAAAGATATGCGCAAATTTCTGCAAAGAAATTGAAGATGAAATTATAAAAATGAACAGCTCCCCAATAAGAAGGATAATCGATTATAAAAAGTTTAAGAATCAAAATCTCAATATAATTGTATTTGATTCGTCTTACTTTACTGTTGCTGAATGCATAAAGGCATTTAGGATTTTAGGGCATAATGTTTTTCCCATCAAATTCAAAGACCAAAACAAATTTATAAAGAAACTATTAAATCTTATATTTGAGATTAAACCTGATTTTATTTTTACGGTCAATCATCTCGGCTTTGATGAGGACGGAGCCCTTACATCCCTTCTTTCTTCAATGAAGATTCCTTTTGCTGTTTGGTATGTGGACAATCCCTTTTATGCCCTAAAAGACGACAAAAAGAATGTATCTGATTTCTGTAAAATCTTTATGTGGGAAAAAACCTATATCAATCCTATGAAAAATAAAGGTTTTCGTAATGTTTCATATCTGCCTCTTGCCGCTGATACAGAGCTTTTTAAACCAATGCCTTTTACAGAGATTCCAAAAAGATATGTTTCAGATATTTCATTCGTAGGAAACTCAATGTTCGATGCAGTCAAGAAATGGCAAAAGAAGATAAAAGAAATAGAAAAGTTAAAAAAGATCGAGGATGAAATCATCAATATCCAATTGCTTAATCATAAAAAGCCAATTGAAGAAATAATGAAGGAGAAAGTGCGCAACGATTTATCAGAATTAATGAGTGAGAATGACACATTTATAAATGCCGCGGCATATCTCACTTGGAAAACGACAATGAAATACAGGCATAGTGTAGTTAAAAAGGGCATTGAAGAAGGCGGTGTTGTCTATGGTGATAAAGGATGGAAATATGTAGTTGATGATAGAAAGATAAGGAATTCAGTTGATTATTATAGCGAACTTGCACTCGTTTACAATGGAACAAAAATAAATCTCAACTGCACCAGTTTTCAAATGAATTCAGCTTTGAATCAGAGAGTATTTGATTGCGCCGCTTGTAATTCTTTCCTAATCACTGACGATCAGTCGGATTTATATGAACTTTTCAATGAAGACGAATTTGTATCTTTCAAAGAGACTGGCGAAATACCTGATTTGATAAGGTTCTACATAAAAAATGAAAAAGAAAGGCAGAAAATTTCTTTAAAAGCATTCAACCGAGTGATGAATGAACATTCCTATGAAAAGAGAATGCATACTCTTGTCGAAGAAATGAAAAAAGCATTCAAAGAACAAGAGGTCTACTTTTCTAAAGGATATGAAGAAAAAAATGTAAATTTACTCTAAAGAAAAACATTGATTAATTTAAATGGAGGAAAAAAAATGACTACATCTGAAGCCTGTAAGAATGAAAAAATCATTACAAAAGAAGAACTTTATGAGCTTGCAAATCAGGCGATTCTATCAGCAGAAGAATTCTGTTTCAGTGCTAATGACAGAATAATGAACATTGCAGGCAATTTTAGAATGGGCAATGAGGAAGCTGCAAATGAAGAATTCGCAACAGTAATAGATGACCTGCAGATGATTTCGCAATTGTTAAGTGACCTGAAGATAATGTTCGATATGGAAGAAGATAATTTCAGTAAAGCAAAAGAGATCATTTTTAACGAAGAACAAAAATTTCTTACAACAGTAAATGAAATCCTCGATGCTCAACAAAAAGAAGACTGGATACTTATGGCTGATTTACTGGAATTTGAACTAACAGCATTCATTTCTTCATTGAACAACAATTTAAAAGCAGTCAAGAAATTCATTTAAGTAAGGAAAATACTTTAACAATCCAAATCGGGGGATACTTTTTAATGAGTATCCCTTTTTTAATACCTGCAAACTTTTCCTTGCAAGGCAAACTTTTCCTACTAAAAATTTCATTGAAAAGGGCAGCCATCTCCTCCGAATAGCAAATATCCTTATATTTCAATGAGTTAAATTTATCAATTTTTTTTATTATTTCTCCGATTTTTTGGCAAGCGATTTGCATATCAAAAAAGCAAATCTTTTTAAAAAAGGAATCATTAAATCTATGAAAATAATAATAACGGGGGCAACAGGTTTTGTAGGCAAAAACCTTGTCCCACTACTGCAAAATTCAGGCCATGAAGTAACCCCCCTAAGCAGCAAGGATATTGATATAAGAAAACCTGTTGCCCTTCCCCCCGCCGATATTCTTTTTCATCTTGCCGCAAACCCCAAGGTATATCTTGCAAGAAAAGAGATGATTGAGGATTTCAGGATAAACGCCCTTGGAACTCTTCATATTCTCGATGCAGCAGTTAAAGCAAAAATACCAAAGATTATCTATGCATCGACTGTCCTTGTTTATAGAAACTTATATGGCGCAAAAGAGGACGATCCCTTAGACAGCACCGATGTATCGGGACCTTACGGCGTAAGCAAGCTTGCCGGTGAATTTTATGTAAAGCAGTATCATTATACGCATAAAATTGATTATGTCATATTGAGGCCCAGCGGTCTTTATGGACCTCATATGTACAAAAATCCTATCTTCGATATGGTATCAGGATTCCTTAAAGATGAACCAATCAAGTTATTCCATGACATAGAGTCTGAATTCGATTTCATTTATATCGGAGATGTCGCAAATGCTTTTGCTATGTCGATGCAGTGGAGCAAAGAAACTCTCAATGTAAGCCATGGCAAAAGCGTAAAGCTGTCTGAAGTTTATGAAATACTTTCCCGCCTATTCAATAAAAAACTTCCTATAAGCTGGTCAGGAACTAAAGTAAAACTTTGTTTCAATAATGAACGAATCAAAAGTCTTGGATGGAAGGAAGAACATTCCCTTGAAGAAGGACTGAAAAAAACAATCGAATACTTTGAAAGGAGGAAATGAATGTCTAAATACAGAATTTGTTTGATCAATCCTGATGCTCCTGGGTTGCAGGACAAACTTGCTTATCCCCCAATAGGACTTTTATATATAGCGGCTTCCCTTGAAGAATATGGATTTGATGTTTCTTATGTAAACTTCTGTGAAGATGCAGAAAAAGAGATCCCTGATGCCGAAATTTATGGAATATCGATACACAGCATAGCAGTTCTCAAAGAATCCTTCAAAATTGCTGAAAGGATAAAAAAAGAGAAGGGACGCAATGCTCTGGTAGTAGGAGGAGGTGCGTGTGCAAGCTCATATTTTTTAAGGGTTCTTGACGAAAACTTAATCGACATTGCAGTTATAGGTGAAGGCGAAATGACAATGCTCGATATAGCCAAAGGAGTCCCTTTGGATGAAATAAGGGGAATTGCATACAGAAGAGGTAAAGAGATATGCATCAATGCACCACGCCCTTTCATAAAGAATCTCGATATTCTTCCATTTCCAGCAAGGCATCTTGTTCCAATCAATATTTTAAAGAGCAAATCAGGAGTTCACGGTGAGAAAGGTGTCGATACAACCTCCATAATAACAAGCCGTGGTTGTCCCTATAAATGCGCTTATTGCGACACAAACCACTGGAAAAGAATCTACAGGCCAAGATCGGCTCAAAATGTTGCTGACGAAGTCAGGCATATAAAAGAAACCTATGACATTCACCATTTGCGTTTTATGGATGACACTTATACTCTTGATTCGAAAAGGGTAATGGAAATTTCCAAAAAACTTATGCCTTTAAATATTACCTACATCGCCATAAGCCGCGCTGACCGTGTAGATAGGGAAACATTAAGAATGATGAAGAAAAGCGGATGCGAAGAACTTCTGATAGGTGTTGAAACAGGTTCAGAAGAACTTCTAAAAAGAATGAATAAAGGAGAAACGCTTGATCATTATAGAAATGCCATTAGGGAAATAAAGAATGCCGGAATCAGGACAAAGGTTTTTATCCTTTTTGGCTTTCCCGGAGAAAACAGAAAGACAGTGGAAGAAACAAAAGCATTTCTCGAAGAAACACAACCTGATAAAGTGCATATGTCAACATTCATTCCTCTTCCGGGAACTGATGTTTGGAATAATCCTGAAAAATATGGAGTTACAATCGACAAGGAAGATCTTGAAAACTATTGGTTTTATTGGGAACCTGACGACATAGATAAAGGATTCGTCGCCAAGAATCGTAACACCTTTGAGCTAATGAGATTAAGGTCTGAAATGATAACCTATCTAAGAAATGAGGAATGGAAATATGAAAATATTGCTGCTCGGACTCGGAAAAACCGTTACAGCGGCTTCACTGCCTCAAAGTTGGCCTGATGCTTATGTAACAAAAAATTTTTTTGGGCATGAAGTCATAACCTTTGGTTATGCCGACGGCGTTGATATAAAATGCGCTCCTGAAGATACATTTGAAACAATTATTTCACGTCTCCCAAAGGGATGGATGCCCGATATCTGCATATGTACCCATATCGACTGGCTATTTATTCCACCGGGTATAGAAAATGCGCCCTTTCCTATAATCAACATAACTGCAGATTGGGATTACAGGCTTGCCATTGCAAAAACATGTGCGGATATATTCGATATGACGATAGTGCTCGGAGAAGATTCAAGAAAATCTGTTGAATCTCTGGGGGCAAAAAATGTTTATCCCTTCCATTATTTTGGCGTCCTAAAGGAACATATTCACAAAGATATCGACTCCATTGGAAAGAGAGAGTTTGATATTTCTTTCACCGGCTCAATAAACGATGTAAGCCATCTAGATAGATCAAAATGGTTGATGCGCCTCTGTGAATTATCGGACAAGTATAACATCTATATCAATTATCCCGGCTCGAGTATTGAAGAATATCTTGAAATCCTGAGAAAATCAAAACTTGTCTTTACATTCCACAGAAGAGGAGAGCTTCAACTTAGATTTACCGATGCTGTCGCTCAAGGTGCATTGGTTCTCGATTCAGGGAAAGAAACAGCAAAATATTTCAATGACGATGAATATGCAAAGTTCGATGACAGCGATTTTGAAAAAGTAATCGACAAGTTTCTCAATGATGAAAATCTGCGTAAGGGAACAGTCAAAAAATGTTTTAATCGCGTAAACAGAGAGTTTGAAAGCAGATATCGTTTTAAAGAACTGATAGACTTTATTGAAGAAAAACTTGATATTATTTCAAAAACAAAAAGACAGTTCAAAGAACTGCCGGAAACCGAGAAGCTCATTAGACAAGCCGAAACATATTATTACAATTTTTATGAAACCTTTATTCCGCGAAATATTTCATATCTTTTCAAATCTGCAGAACTTTTAGAAAAAGCGGCAGCCATTCAGGAATCCCCAAAGATCTTAACCGACTTGGCTGTAGTAAAATCTTCAATAGCTTTCAAAACGAGTGAAAACTTCAACAAAGACAAAAATCTATCTGATGCGATTGCGATTCTTCAACGCGCAATAAAAAGATTTCCTGACTATGCAATGGCATATTTCAATTTAGCTTTTATCTATTTCACCATCAATGAAACCAGAAAGGCAGAAAAGAATTTCAGACTTGCTATTGGTAAAATGTCTGAAAGAGCGGAAAACTTAGATCCGTGGTGCCTATATCACTTTGAGCACCACAAAAAACCTCAAGATTTCAAAAAAATCTTGAATGATTGTTTAATCACGATCTCTGAAAACAAATCACAAAGAGGACTTCTTGCCGCAAACAACCTATATATATCTACTTGCTGGTATTTTATTGGCAAAATACTTCTAAGTGAAGGAAAAGTGTATGAAGCTTATGAATGTTGGCAAAAATCTATTTCCAAAAATTGTGAGCGCGGAATGATTTTAAAAGAGCTTGCAGAATTGGCTGATATTTTAGAAGATATCGAGTTTGCAGAGAGGACATACAAGAAAGCCCTTAACCTTCTGCCTCTCAACATAGAACTTCGCATTGCTTACATAAAATTTCTTTATAGAAATAAAAAGTACAATGAATGCTTACAGGAATGTAAAACGACATTAAAAATCTGTAAAACGATCAGGGCATACCGGCTATGCACAAAAGAAATCAAAAATATCATCCTTTTTCTTAGGAGAAAAACAGGAGAAACACCTTCGCCTTTCAAAAGCATCGACGCCTTGAAGTTAGGACATCTTACAAATGTAATCGAGTTTTTAACCCTTGCCTTTACCAAAAATCCAAAGGACATAAGGTTGTTATTGCGAGGCGCATCTCTATTAATAAACTCTTCTCTCTATGATGATGCTATTGATATTTTAGAAAAAGCTGAAGAAAAATTCAGTAAGGAAGAAAAAAATCATATCAAAAAAACTCTTGTAGAACTTTACCGCTACAAGATTAAAAAGGGTAGAGATGATTCTACGAAATATCGAAGGAAATTTTCAAGAATTCTCACTTTGCCTATTTTGTCGGACAATAAGAGACCATTCCCTAAAGTTTCAGTTCTTGTAAGAACCTATAATAGGCCTAATTTGTTGAAGGAATGCTTGGAAAGTCTTGTGCAGCAGGAATTCAAAGATTTTGAAGTAGTATTGGTAAACGATGGTGGAGCAGATGTGACAGAGATTGCGGCAAACTATAAGAATAAACTAAAAATATCATTGGTAAATCACGGAACAAATCTTGGAAGAAGCGCAGCATGGAACAGCGCCATAAAAATTGCAAGAGGAAAACATTTAGCATTTCTCGATGACGATGATATTTTCTATCCCTCTCACCTCAACAAACTATACGACGCAATACAAAAAAATAATGTAAAAGTTGCATACAGCAATTGTTATTGTGTAAAAGAGCTTCTTCTAAATAATGAAGAAAAGAAAGTTGTTAAGGAAATATACAAAACAAATGATTTTGATCCATCGCTTTTACTTATGAAAAATTATATCCCAATTATAACCCTTATGGCAGAAAAGGAAGCAGTAGAAGATGCGGGGCTATTCGATGAAAGTTTTGATGTGCACGAAGATTGGGATATGCTCATCAGATTGGCGCTTGATAATGCATTTTTTCATCTCAATGAGGCAACGGCTGAATACAGAATACGGGCAGACAACTCAAATAGCCGTACAGCAGAAAGAGAAAGGTATCTCGATACTCTGATGAAACTTTATGATAAATACAACTATCTTGTGAGAAACAATCCTGAAATCTTAAAAGTTCAGCAGAATAATATTAAACTTCTTAGAGAAGAAATCGAAATGAGAAAAAAATTTGTACAAAAGAATTCTTCCCCGTTAGCGGCATTTAGATGAAAATCCAAATCTTGCCTAACTCATCACAAAATCTTCTTCATCCTGAATTAGGCATTTGCCGCAAAGAATTCCTTCCGTTTTATTTCTATAGTAAGCTCTTCGTATCTTCATATATTTTTCACTATTCCAGACTTCATACAGAGAATGCTTCTTTAAATTTCCAAGTACTGTGCTTCTTTCCCAATCAACACAGCATAAAAGAACATCTCCATTATAAAGAATATATGCCTGCTCCATCAAACGCACACATTTTGATAATCTTTTCCACTTCTTTATATTCAAGCTGTTTCTCTCAACTGCGTTGCTTGTCCTGTTTTCAAGGGCATGGACATTTATCTTCAAGCCTCTATTTCTCCAAAACTCCCGAATCTTATCAAGCTCCTTGTCATTTAGATTTGTATGCACCATTGTAATTCTAATTCGTGGTTTTTTATAGTTACCTTTGTTTTTCAATTCTACAAACCTTTCTACATTTCTCAAATTTTTCTCAAAATTAAGCCCCTTCATACTTTTCTCATATGTTTCTTTCGTAATCCCGTGAAAACTTATACTAATTCGGTCAAGGCCTGAATCGAGGATTTTTCGAGCCATCTCTTCATCAAGAAAAGTAGCATTCGTGTTTATCTTTGTATAAGTAGGTTCCTTTTTGACCTTCGTAATATATGCAATCTTTTCACAGATATCCTTATCTGCCAATGGCTCATTCATAAGATATGGACTGATTCTTTTCATCGGATATCTTACACACTCATCTATTATTTTTTTGAAAAGCTCCATATCCATAGTCCCGTGGGATAGTTTATTGATTGTTTTATAATTGGGACAAAATGCACAATTCGCATTGCATCCAGACTTTGTCTGTATCTGGACTATTTTTGGAAACTCAGGTAATGGTTCATACTTCTTGACAATTTTTAGCCACTGACGGGATAAAATATTTTCCTCATCTGGCAAATAATATCCTTTTGCCAAGCTTATTCCTCTATATATAAATTAATTGAATGTTATTTTACTCTCTTTACTGTCCAATGCTATCTACTTGAAAAAAGGTTTTTTTTCAAGAAAGATGTTCAATTCTTCTCTTTCTGATAGTCTTCGAAAACTTTTTTATACTCTTCGATATGAGAAAAGGGTCATAGAAAATTAGAATGAAATTCTTTATCTGATGACGAGAAAAAAAGCCCTTCAAGGAAAATCCTTAAAGGGCAAAAATTTTTTTAAAAATTGTTTGTTTTACCTTTTTTTACTTAACAGCCATTTTCTTCTTGGATACTCCAATATTGTTGCTCTCATTAGATTCTAAAATTGAATCTTCTGAATCCCAATAAACCTTTACATAATATTTGCCTTTCTTTATCTTTTTCTTCAACTTCTTTTTCAATGTAATGCTTTTCGACTTTCCTGATGAAAGAGCAGGCACTGATTTACTTCCTATTACAATAGCTTTTGCATCTATGGATTTTGATTTTTTCTTTGACAAATAGAACTTGACTTTAGATGAAGTTGAGTCTTCATTTCCTATATTCTTCACCACAGCAATAATCTTGACCTTTTTCCCTCTTTTCGCCGATTTTGGTGCTTTGATTTTCTTATACTTCAAATCAGGCGCATTGATTGGAAGGTACTTTGCATCAAAAGTGATAGATTCTCCTCCAACAAGGGTATCGGTCTGCGAGTCAGGAGTTTTATAATCTGCAACAGCTGTAAAAGTAATTGTATACTCTCCTTCAGGTGCCCCACTTTGACTCCAAACTTTACCGCTTCCTGTATATGTTGCAGGCCCTGTAATAGTAAATGAAGCGCTATCCAAATTTGTTGTCACAGTTATTACACCTGTCGTTGGCACATAGGTTTTGCTGAAAATCAGTGTTTCACCAACATTGAGAGTTTTGCTTTTTGTATTTGGCGTTTTATAGCCATCAACAGAGCCCATTGTTATAGTATAAACTCCTGCAATTGCCTCCGTTGTCCAAAGTTTGCCGCTACCAGTAAATGTTTGTGGCCCTGAAATTGTAAAAGTTGCTTCATCGAGATTTGTCCTTACCTCAATTGTGCCCGTCACTATAGGGTCGAATTTTGCAATGAATGCGTCGGAATCACCATTGTTTGTGGTTTGTAGAGTAGTTGAAAGCGGAAAATCATCGATTGTAGTAGTATATCCAGTAATATAGGCATTCCCATTTTGGTCAACTGCAATTCCATTGCCTACATCAACCTTATTGCCCCCAAAGAATGTTGAATATATTACCGAATCACCAGTTGAGTTGATTTTTACTACAACTGTATCGGTATTTCCTCCAAAATTTTTCTGTGATGGTATATAAATTGGAAAATCCGATGAGTCAGTATCTCCCACTACATAAATATTTCCATCAGGGCCAACAGCAATTCCATTTCCTGAATCATCTCCCTTTCCTCCATAATAGGTGGTAAACATAGGAGTTGGTGCAAACTTTCCTATACATATGTCTGAAGTGCCACTTCCCGGAGATGCTAAGTTTGCCTGCAAGGCATCAGTAAGTACAGGAAGGTTATCTGAGTAGGTTGTGCCTACAAAATAAATGATATCATCTTTGACTGCAATCCCATTGCCTATATCGTCATCATCACCTCCAAAAAAAGTTGAGTACTCCAATGCATTTCCTGAAGAAGATAGAATTGTAATAAAGGCGTCATTTAGCGCAGATTTTGTCCCCCATTGGGGTAAAACTGTCGGGAAGTCGGATGAAATTGTAGCTCCTGTCAGGACTGCTTTCCCTGAAGAATCTACTGCAATATCATTTGCTTCATCTGTGTCAGAACCACCAAGATAGGTTGAATAAATCAATGAAGTTCCGGAAGAATTTATCTTAGCCACAAATGCATCCGAAGTGCCTCCTGCAGAACTGCTTTGAAATGCAGATGTAACCGGAAAATCTGTTGAAGCAGTTACTCCTGCGATATAGGCATTGCCGGAAGAATCGATTGCTATTCCATTTGCATAGTCGTTTTCGCTTCCTCCAAGATAGGTAAGATACTCCACTGCCGAACCTGTTGAATTCAATTTTGCCACAAAGGCATCACTAGTTCCTGATGCGCCGGACAAACCACTCTTTGCTGTTTGAATAGTTGTTGAGACAGGAAGATCTGAAGAAAAAGTTTGTCCTGTAATATAGATATTGCCTTTGCTGTCGATGGCAATATCATTTCCTGAATCATCGTTGTTTCCACCAAAATAAGTAGAAAATAATAAAGTGTTTCCTGTTGGATCTACTTTTGTGATGAAAGCGTCAGATGTTATTGTTTGGGGAGCGTAGGCTGTTTCCTTCAAAGAAGTTTGAAATGCCGAGGCAAGAGGGAAATTGCTCGATGCAGTTTTGCCTATGACATAAAGGTTGCCATTGTCGTCAACTGCCACAGAATTTCCTATTTCTTTTCTGTTTCCGCCAAGATAGCTTGAATAGCTCAATATTGGATCTATTACAAGTGGATAATCGTTATTATAGGAAGCAATTTCAAAGCCGCAGGTTCGGTTATCCGGAAAAATTTTATAGCCTCCTTCAATATTGATATATTCATCATTGATTATCTGATAGATATGGGGCTTTCTTTGAATTATATTTCCATCAGAAAGGACTATTATGAGGTTTCCTTCTTCATCCCTTTCAAGCCCTTTTATTCCTTCATAGCGCAATTTTATCTTTGACAGGTCAGCTCCGGGTTTGATTACAATATCATATTCGAGTTGATTGTTATTACCATAAAATTTGAAATTGACTCCTTCATAGACTTCGCTGTAAATCACCTTTTTGTAAAGCTTTACATTTCGACGCCATTTCGAAGGATCATTCCCAATTAGATAATTTAGGGTTCCATTTTGAATGCCTACTGTTTTAATTTGAAGATCTTTATTTCTGCCAAGCGGCACTATCTTAATACTTTTAACTTTCTGTTGATTGTTTTCTCCAACCTTTCTGAGATTGATATAAAACCCTTTTTTCGTAAAAAGAGTCGTATGCCCAATGCCTTTTTCATAATACTTTACTCTATTATCGAGTTCGCCGCTATTTCTAATAAAAGCAAGAGGTATCGATGAAAATGTTTTAGATTCAATGCCCGAATTTTTATCAACAGAAGTTTCTTTTGAAGTGGGCATTTCTTTAATGCTTAATACTTCAT
>RFHX01000340.1 GCA_003695725.1 Candidatus Schekmanbacteria bacterium | reverse complement strand
GTTTTAAGGAGGCTTTTACGAGTTCATAAAATACCTCATATTGAATATTTTTTATCAGACCTTCTCTGTTGGACTGATCAATAAGCAGTGGATTTCTTTCAGAAGATATATCTATAAAACCTACTATTTGATTCCTGCTTATTAATCTTTCCTTTGGGGCGTTTAATCTTCTGAGGTCTAACCCAAGCCAATCATCGTCTTCTTCACCGTAAGGCCAGACTCTGAATCCATCACGATAAATCCTAACGCCTGCATTTGGCTTAATGACATTCCTGTATTCCATCTGTAATCCTGCCACTTTTAAAGCCGATGAATCCAGATCCCAGACATAAAAATCCAAATAAAATTTCCCCGGGAAAATATCTTTATAAAAATTGCCTTTAGTTTTTTCTTTTTCTATTTTCTTTTCCGATTCATGAAGTTGTTTTAGTTCCTCTAAAAAGTCCAGAATAAATTCCTTTAAATCAATTTCCCCCCCCTGGATTTTTCTTGAAAGCTCGGGATAATCTGGTCTTTTGAATGAATAAGTGAAATGTAGAATACCTTCTTCATCTACTACTCCATGCATTTGATAAAAAGCTAATTCGAGCAAATCATTTATACTTTTGACATCATCTATTTCCTTCTGAATCTCAAAGTTATTGCTTTCTATTTTCATCTTGAATTGACCGATTTTGCTTCCATCAAAATCATTGCTTCTTCTAATAATGGCAGGAGATTCAAGTGCTTTAAGTTTTCGTACTGTATTTTTTATTGTTGACATTTTCCATGGATTTATATTCGAAATTTCTATATATACCCCATTCCCATTCAAAAAATGCTGGGGAGATCTAGTTTTAATTTCTACTTTAACCTGATCAAGATACTTATCTTCAGAAAACTCTTTCCAATTTATATCCACCACTGTTTCATAATTTTCCAGAGTTTTAAAGCAGTCAATAGTTGCCCTGGTAATTAATTTGACTTTTTCTCCTAGTTTATGCACAGCAAATCTTCCAATACCCTTTTCTCCAAGTAATTTTCTATTAAAACAACTGCTATATCTTTCAAATTCTTCCTTTTTTTTATCAGGCGTGGCAGGCTCCAACCATACGTTTAAAATTTTTTCATAAGTCATTCCTATTCCATTATCTTCTATTATTATTTTTCCTTTATCATAATCCTGGATATCTATCAGCTTAATTGTTACTTCTGACGCATCAGCGTCATAAGAATTTTTAACCAGTTCTACAAGTGCGACAACTTCACTAGATATAAGCTGTTCTCCAATTATTTTGATTAGCCTTGCTCTGGGCCGAAAAAAGAGTTTTTCTTTATTATCAAGCATCTATCATCTCCTTTATTTTCTCAGCAATTTTTCTTGCCATAAGCGGAGGAACGGCGTTCCCTATCTGTCGAAACATTGAAGTCATAGGCCCTTCAAAATAAAAATTATCAGGGAAAGATTGCAATCTGGCAGCTTCTCTTACTGAGATAGACCTGAGTTGATTTATGTCAGGATGTATGAAGTAATGTCCATCCTTTTCAAGATGAGCAACAACTGTCTGGGAATATGGTAAGTCCGGAGCCACAACCTTAAACCTGTCTCTGAAGACCTTTCGATTTTTATGTGTCTTAAGTACTTCAGGTATTTCATCGTACTCTGGTCTTCTTTTTTCTTTTATCCATGCTTCAATATAAAATTTATAGATTTTTCTGTCTCTCTCATTATGATTTCTCGTAATATGGAGGGTTAGGATATCATCTTTATTTCTTATCCCATATGATCTCAAATATTCAGAAGGTTCCCGAATGTATTCACCGGAATAAATTCTCTCGCCGGGTTTAAGAGCAGGGAGGTCAAGAAAAACTTCCTGCACTTTAAATTTTTTAGCATTAGTATCTTGTTCAAATTCAGGGTATTCAAAATTTAAATCTTTTCTGAATCCAATAACAATTATCCTTTTTCTATTCTGCAATACACCAAAATCATTAGCATTTAACACTCTGGAATACACTATATACCCAGCTTTACTAAAATATTCCTGAACATCTTCCCATAGTTGTCCATTTCCTGCAGATAACAAGCCAGGAACATTTTCAAAAACGAAGATTTTCGGTTTTAATTTCTGGAGAAATTTCACATAAAGCCGATAAAGGTAATTCCTTTTATCATTTTTCATCCTATACGGGTCACGGGCTCTTCCAATTACAGAATATGCCTGACAGGGAGGGCCACCTACTATTACGTCCACATTTTTTATTTTTTTCTGTTTCATATTATGCTGAATTAAATCCAACAAAGAATGAATATTTATTTCAGTAATTTCATCATTTATCACTGTATTTAATACTTCTTTCGGAACCATTTCATAAAGCTCTTCTCTCGATATTTTCCTTTTTAAATATTCTGTGTATATATCTTCTTTCCCTTTTCTTTGAAGATAATGATATGCAAGACGTGTCTTTAGTGTCAGCGAGGCATGTTTGTCCATTTCTATATATGCTACCGGCAGAAATCCAGCATGAACAAATCCCTCAGCAAACCCTCCTGCACCCGCAAAAAGTTCTATATATGAAATTTTTCCATTCTCTTTCACTTTCTCTCCTTAAGTCCTGCTATTTCACTTATTTTTAAATATTATAACTACTTTTATATTAATAGGTTAAAATAAATTAATTTTTTTACTACACTCATAACTTATATTTAAAAACTGTCATAAAGTGCCATCAAAATTTG
>RFHX01000339.1 GCA_003695725.1 Candidatus Schekmanbacteria bacterium | reverse complement strand
GAAATAATCAAGAATTTCACAAAAAAAATCTCTTCTCTTAGAAAAAACTTGCATTCAATCTTTAAAATTGTAATTTAAAGATTTGTGAAAAAAAAACATCACATAGTTTGGAAAATAATATTTCTTCCTCTTATACTTTTTTATTTTTTCCTCTTCATTGTTGAAGCCAACATCTCCAATAAGATTCTTTGGAAGGGATATCTTCTAAAAGAAAATGGTGAAAAGGTCTTCATTGAAAAGGTAAGAAAAAACGGGAAAGTTATTAAAATCTTCCGTGATTCATCCGGCAAAATAATAAACGGCAATATAATATCCCCTCCATCATCAAATAAAGACAAAATAACAAAAGGATTAAAAAAAATAATTTCTTCAAAGAACAGTAACGATTTTGTGCGTGTCATAATTTTTCTAAAACAAATGCCTCTACATTCAATAGTCAGCAATGTTGAAAAGAAGTATGAGCCCCAAATCATTCAGTCAACAACATCAACTTCAAAACAGTCTCAAAACATTCAGGCCAAATCTTTTGACAATATCATTGGACTTGACATAATCTCTACAAAAAAGCGGAGAGATATCTTTAATGAAATAAAAAAAATTGCACTAAAAGACATCTCTACAATTGAAGATTTTCTTCATCAAAATGGAGGCATACCTAAAAAACGTCTGCTCTCCTTAAATGCTGTTGCAGCTGTAGTCCCGCTATCTCTTATAGATAGTCTGGTTGAACTGCCCTTAGTTTCAAAAGTAGATGAAGACCGCCTTATGAGTGGTGGCTTGTATGTTAGTGTGCCTGCTATAGGCTCATCCGTTTTTTGGAATAATGGTTATACAGGAGGTATTTGGGATGTTGCCATCCTCGATTCAGGAATAGATGAAACAAATCCTGCATTATCAGGGCATAGCTTTGAAAATCATATTGACCTCGATTTGGGAGCCTCATCTTCATATTTCAACGACGATGCATATTCTTCAAATGACCTTCATGGCCACGGCACAGCAGTATGCGGAGTAGTGGCTAGCCTTGGAAGTGGAAGTTTCCCGGGCAATCTTGGAGTATCCTATGGAATTGATACTATTTTAAACCTAAAAAGCGGATTTCTTGGAACAGATGGCAATGTGTGGATGTATTGGAGTGATGCAATCGACTCAGTTGACTGGGCTCTATTCTCAGCAAATGAACCAGCAGATATATTTAATCACAGCTATGGTTCCTCGACTTCCGATGACGATTCCACCCTTGCCCGCTTTTGGGATTCTGTTGTTGATGACATTGGCGCAATTGTAACAATCTGTGCGGGAAATAGCGGCACGGGATTAAATAAAATTTGGGAGCCATCGATTGCATACAATGTCATTTGTACTGCAGCTATAAATGACAACGGTACACTCACTAGGACAGACGATTCTATAGCATCATTTTCAAGCAGGGGACCAACAGCCGGAGGCAGAAAAAAACCTGACCTTGCCGCTCCCGGCTATGCAATCTATACTACAAATCATAATTGGGAAACAGAAGGTGACTACCGAAATGCATATGGAACAAGCTTCGCTTCTCCACATATTGCAGGCGCCTGCGCGCTTCTAATGAACGCGGGGATTACAAGCCCGAAAGCAATAAAAGCTATTTTAATCAATACCGCTGAAGATAAAGGTATACCTGGATGGGACAACGAATATGGATGGGGTTATATAGACCTCAACAAAGCATGGCTTGAAAGAAACAATTATTTCATTTCATATCTTGAACCTGCTGGAAGTTCTAAATCATTCAGATTTTATAAGGGGCAAATGGCAAACGGAAATAAGGCAACTCTTGTATGGCACAGACATCAGTTCTATAATCCCGGGGGAAACTATCCTGTTTGGTATTATGGTCCAAATGACCTTGACCTTGAAATGTATAAGGAAAATGACAACACTCTGCTAGCAAATTCTGTATCAGGCATAGACAATGTGGAACAAATCGTTTCAACAGGTAATAATTATGCTGTAATCAAAGTATTTACGCCTGATACATCATTCAGCGCTGTTTCAACTGAGGAATTTGCAATTGCATTGCCTGCAGGATTTTCAGAAGCTTATATAACACCGACGATTTCTGTTTCAGTACCTGCCGAAGTAATGCCCGGTGAAATTTTCAATGTATCTGCAGTGATAACAAATAGTGGAAATGTCTCAACCCATTACTGCTATGCCGTACTTACACTGCCTTCAGGATTTACAATTATCAATGGCACAAACGCTCAAACTCTTGGTTCAATCTTCCCTAATGAATCTAAAAATCGAAACTGGAGCGTCAAGGCAGGTGATACATCAGGCAGTTATAATATAACCGTTGATTTTCAAAGCACTTCATATGGAGAATTACTAACGGCATCAACATCGTCTCCTATTACCATCAGTGAAATCCCGACGGAAATAAAGCTTTCTTCCTTCTCAGCTAAACAAAAGAGAAAAAAGGTTCATATTGTGTGGCAAACAGCTTCTGAAACAAATAACATTGGATTTAATATTTGGCGCCGTGAAGATGGAGCGTCAGATTACACAAAAATCAATGAAAAACTCATCAAATCCAAAAAGAGGGCAATAGGTGGAGCCAAATATCATTTCAATGACAAAGGAGTTAAAAAAGGGAAGACATACTTTTACAGATTAGAAGACATAGAAAAAAACTTAAAGAGCAATTTCCATAAAGATTGTAAGATTACTATAAAGCCAAAACCTTTTAAAAAAATTATGAAAAAAAGGAAGAAGTAATTT
>RFHX01000338.1 GCA_003695725.1 Candidatus Schekmanbacteria bacterium | reverse complement strand
ATTCCGTTCCAATCAATGCGCCATTTCAGTATGACGACCAAAAGGTTATTCTAAAACCCTCAGAAATAAGGACTCTGAATATAGTTGAAATTTTTTGGAAAAATCCATTCCGATTTCTATTGAATCTCACCTTTGCCCTTAATTTTTTTTTGACAGGATTGTCTCCTGCTGGGTTCAGAGTATTTAATATATTGTTACATATTGAAAACACAGTTTTATTTTATTTTCTATTTAGCCGCTTAGAGAATATTTTTTTAAAAAAGGAGGAAGACGCTGATTTTTTTAGTCCAGCGAACCTTTCCGCTCTCTTATTTGCCCTTTCACCATTGATGGTAGAATCTGTTACATATATTTCAGGCAGGTCCGAGCTTCTTTGTGCTTTCTTTCTTTTTTTGACTCTTCATTTTTTTCTCTCTTTTATGGAAAAGGCAAATTCCTTTTATCTCATACCTGCTGTCATATTTGCTGCTTCATCTCTTTTGTCCAAGGAGCGTGGTGGAGTGCTTTTCTTTCTAATCTTTCTAATCATAGCTATTGCACCTTCAAAGCACAGAAAAACCAGGATTGTCTATTCATTGATTTCTTTTCTCCTGTTATTCCTCTTCTATTTTATTTTCAGGCAGAATTATCTTGGAAATACATTTGAGACAGGGTTTGAGCGCGATTTTAAGAGGCAAGTCCTTTATCAGGGAGATGCGCAGATAAAGAATCTGCGTCTTCTTTTGCTACCAATAAACCTATGCGTTTTGTATCCAAATTATTTTTCATCGCACTATCCCTTTGTAAGGTTTTTTATTTTGATTGCCATCATAATTGTTTCTATCTTCTTTACCTTTTGGGCAATCCCTAAATACAAGAAAATGATTTTTTTCTGTTGGAGTTGGTTTTACATTTTGCTTGCTCCTAATATTATAGTGCCATTGCAGGATATAGTTGCTGATAGATGGCTTTATCTTCCTTCGGCAGGATTTTTTTATATGATAATGCTGATAATTTGTGAGGGACTGAAAAAAAATAAATTTTCTTATATTTCTAAAATAGCAGTCTCTCTTGTCCTTTTGATGATGTTATCGCTTTCAGTTGACAGGAATTTTGTATGGCTCACAGAAATTTCTTTATGGCAGGACGCTGTGAAGAAAGCGCCTGCTTCACCTCGCACTTATAATAACTTTGGAGTTGCCTTAGGGAAGGAAGGCCGTTTGGAGGAAGCAGTAGGCAATTTTTTGATGTCTGTATCCATTGATAAGAATTATTCGCCGGCATGGGCTAATCTGGGACTTGCTTCTAAAAAACTTGGAGACGAAAAAGGAGTATTGACTGCTGCCGCATCGCTTTTGAATTGTGGAAACTATTATTCCCAAAAAGGGATGATTAAAGAAGCGATTATTTCATATAAATCAGCCCTTGACCTTGTGCCTGATTCTATTGGTGCTATGGGGAATCTTGCTTCAATATATATGTTTATTGGGAAGACTGATGAAGCAAGAAGATATCTTAAAAAACTTTTGGAAATTGCGCCTTCCAATAAAGCGGCACAAAATATGCTTGCAAATATCGGAGAATGAAAAGGTTGAAACTTCGCATTTATTTGCTTTTCTTTGTTTTGGCTTTAATTCTAATTTTTTCCTATCGAGATTCCTTTAAAGTGCCTTTTCAATATGATGACTTGCGAAGAATTGCCTTTAATCCTGAAATTTCATATCTTGATCCGTTGAAAATTTTCACTATATACCCAGCGAGGGCTATTACCCAAATAAGCTACAGCACAAACCTTTCATTGTGGGGATTCTCTCCCTTTGGTTTCCATCTGGTCAATTTGTTTTTCCATTTCTTGAATGGAATACTTTTTTACTTATTGATAGCAAAGTTAACTGATGGAGACAGTAGATTGTCTTTACTCTCATCAGCCATTTTTCTTCTTCACCCTGTAAATGTGGAATCAGTTACCTATATTTCAGGAAGGGCAGGGGTGCTTTCTAATTTTTTTCTCCTTCTCGGTCTTATCTTTTTTATGAGAATGATTGGAGACGAAAATCTTATTTCAAAAAACACCATTTTGCCCCTAATTTTTTTTCTGCTTGCCTCATTCAGTAAAGAATCAGGTTTTGCATTTCCCTTCTTTCTTCTTCTCTTTTTTATCTTTTATGAGAAAAACAAGATTGGAAAATTAAAGAAGTATTCTCCTTACTTTCTTTTATGGCTTTTTCTGATTCTTTCATATCTATTCATCAATCCCAACATTTTATCAGGGAAAGAAGAGCATAATTTAACAACTCATTTTCTTTCCCATATCGATGCCTCATTGAAATATCTTCGTCTTCTCCTTTTTCCGATAAATCTCAATATCGACCATTATCTTCCACTTAAAAGGATACCAGATTTGGAATCGTTGATTACTCTGATCATCATTTTGGGATTTATCATACTTGCTTTCAGAAATAAAAATCCATCAGAAGTAAAATTCTTTTCAGGTTGGTATATAGTCTCATTCATTCCAGTTATTGCTGTCCCACTGAATGATGTCTTGTCTGAAAGATGGCTTTATACTGCTTCCATGGCTTATTCCTTTTTGTTTGCATCATTCATCATTTATTTGATGAATATCTTCAAGGAAAGAAAAGATATGGTGCGTTTCTTTTTTCTTGAAACACTCATAGTTTTTATCATTGTTTTCTTTTCCATTGATTTACAGAAAAGAAACTTTATCTGGCTTGACAGCCTTTCCCTTTGGCAGGATGCCGCAAAAAAATCTCCCTTGAAGGCAAGGCCCCTAATAAATTTAGGCACTGCTTTGCTTGAAAATTACGAGTTAGATAAAGCTGCACAATGTTTTAAAAAAGTCATTCAGATAAAATCCGATTCAGTGGAAGCATATTTGAATCTGGGATTGATAAATATTTTAAAAAGAGATTATGGGAATGCTTACAGATTGTTCAAAAAAGCAGAAAGTATCAATCCGAAGGATGCAAATGTTCATATGAATTTAGGCAATTTTTTCAGGGATACAGGAGATTTTCAGAAAGCAGTTGCAGAATACAAAAAAGCAATTGCCTTAGATGATACTTTGAATGATGCCTATGGCAATCTTGGTATTGTTTACAGTAGAATTGGAAAAATGAGGGAAGCAGAAGAGGAATTGAAGAAAGCTGCAATGTTGGATGTTTTTAGAGAGAAGTGGAAATGCAGATTGGCTTTATTCTATATTGAAAACGGTATGATTGGTAAAGCTGAAAATTTAGTAGAGAAGCTTGCCTCTAAATTTCCTCAAAAGGCGAAAGTACATAATTTATTGGGAATTTTTTATGGGAAAAAAGGTGACTTGATGCGTGCTCAAGAAGAATTTTCAAAAGCTTTTCTCCTATCGCCTTCAAATATAAACTATCTTGTAAATAAAGCTCTCACATTGAAAAAAATGGGGAAATTCGAAGAATCCCTAAACTGCTTTTTCCTTGCAGAGAGACATCAACCCAATATGCCTGATATACTTTATAATATCGGTGAAATATTTTATAT
>RFHX01000337.1 GCA_003695725.1 Candidatus Schekmanbacteria bacterium | reverse complement strand
GAATTATAGTTTTCATAGTAATTTTCTCTTTCACAAATAACTTGCAAAAAACTTTTTCAAATAAATTTAATTGAAATTAAATAATTCCTTACAATTCTTCTTCATATTCTAGTGGTATTGATTCCAATCATTGTCTATCTCCTTTTTTTAATTTGGATTCACCAACATCCTACAACTTTGTTTAAAGTTACTTTTTCTGTTGCCTGCCACTTAATTTCATATCCAACTATGTGATGTGGAGAATTTTCTATGGCTTTTTTTACTGATGATTCTATAAGTTCTGCAACGAGACATCCGGTGACTGGTTTCCCATTTGCCAAGTTTTGAATGTAAGGACTTGTAAGATAGCGTGGTATTTGTTCTTCAACATGAACGGGTTGGGCACGACCTTGCTTTACTTCAAGAATGACCAATCCGCCAGAGTCTTTATCTTTTATGAGTATATCTATTATTCCACCTTCAACTCGTACTTGTCTGTCTATTACCTGAATTCTCCTGTCGAAAGAGTTATCATCCAAATTTTCCATAAGCCATCGTTCTATATCAGCTTCATCTCTGAAACCGGGATATTCTCCTGCAATTCCTCTTTTCCCTTTTTTTGGTGCGTGAATGTCGAAGTATGGCTGACAGGCTTTTATGGCTTCTTCGACATATTCAACAGGAACTTCAATGTTGCTGGCATTCCTAAAATTTTCAACTTTAAAAGGAATGTCTGCTTGTTTTAAAACATGTCTGTAATGTTTGCGGAAAAGCACTTGTTTGACATCAGTGCGGTATTTTTTGTTTGATGGTGAATTTGCGTTTAAAACCACAGGGGACAATTCGTTAGGCTTACGGGCAAATGAAATATATTCAGCTCCATCACCTTTGGGTTCCCGTTTGCTAGTTTGAGGATGACCATTTTGTATCAGACAAACCAACCCATATTTGAGAGCCAATTCGATCATATCGATTACAGGTTGTGTAAGCCGCCATTCCTTCGCTACATAGGAATCCCCCCCTTGACTTATAAGTAATCCGCGGCCAATTTGTTCAATTGTTAAATCGTGTTCAGTCCATTCTTTTTTCATATTCATTTTTCCTTTCATTTCTGTATGAAGTATTCAATTTCTTTCCACAATGAATAAAAATTGTGTTTTATCGTTCATAGGCACATCGCAACTCCGTATTTGCCATTCCTTTTACTTATAAATTATTTAAGCCATACATAAGCCAATTCACCCTTATCTATATTGATTTTTTAGCCGTTAGGTAAATATTCATATCCTGAAATAGAGAGAACTTGAAATGCTCTTTCACTAACATCTTTTCATCAATTTGGGATTTAACGGCAAAGTGTATATCCTTCGATTTTGACTGAGCTTTCAGTATAAAAGTATTATATTTCATATTTTCACTTCCCCCTCCTCAACACATTCAGGATGGTGCGGGCTCGTGAGATTGCTGTGTAGAGGCCGTTGTCAGACCAGCGGTCATCACTGGGATCAACATCGAGCAGAATTACTGCTGGTGACTCACAGCCTTTGTAACGAAGATAAGTGAAATAACGGATTGCATCAGCACCTGCTTCCTCCCGCTCATCTACAATTGTAAAATTTCCAAGTTGCCTTACATCCTTGAGGCAGGTTTTTTCTATGCTATGTCCTCCAAGGATTACAATGTCCTGCCTTCTGATTTTTTCTTCATTGACAAGGTGATGAAGAAGTTTTTGAAGCTTCTTTCTGCCTTCATAATCGTCGCTGTATATCGTTTCATTGACAGGGACACCTTCGGGCGCTCGTTCGTTTATTTTTATATCTTCTGAAGAGTAGTTTGAGAGCACTTTGAATATTGCTTTTGTGTTCCTGCAATTTCTTTTTAGCACAAATGGTTTCTCTTCGATTGGGAATCTCAATTTTGTTCCGTAGAGGTTTTGATAGGGATCATAAAAAATGTAGAAGTAGCTGTCATCCTTGAGCATTTCTTCGATTGTTATCCAATATTCCTCAAAGAAATCCTGTCCTTCATCTACAATGATGGCATCATATTTAATGGGTTTCTTTCTTAAGAAGTCATAAAAAAGGTTTGGTAGTGTTTTTTGCCAGAATGTTGAATCTTTTTTTATATCAACTTTGATTCCTGCCCTGTTCAATGTTTCGATGCAGAAGGCATGATAGTTTGATGTTTCAATATTTCCTTTTACATTTTTTATAGATTCTTTGAGAAGTTTTGATAATGGAACATTGAAGCAGAGAAGCAGTACGTCATTGCCTGCTTCGGCAAGCTCTCTTGCTTTCTTGAGAGCAAGGACAGTTTTACCTGTGCCTGCATATCCTTTGATGAGGACGCGTTTCCTTTCATCGAGGAAATCTAAAAGATTACACTGCTCATCGGTGAGTGTAAAGATATGTTCTTCATCTCTTTCTATTGCTTCAGAAAGTTTCGTTCCATATTCAAATGCGGGCAGGAGAGTTTTTCGAATTTCACGGTATTCTGCATAATTGAAAGCTGTGCCGTCTTTCTTGTATCTTTCCATTATTTGAGGGATGATGTAGTCAAGGTATTTGATCTGTCTGCCTGTGATCGTAATCTCATTTCGCCCTTCAGGCGGAAGATTCATTTCATCTACGAATATATCAGGAAAGCAGACAGCATATCCAATGGGGTATCTTTTCGCCTTTACTCCAAGTTTTTCTATCAAGTAATTTTGTATTATGTATTTGTTTTCTTTTGCCTGAACATAGGGTGATTTATTTAGTTTATGTCCGCTCGAGTTCCATTCTTTTTTCAATGGATTATACTTTATTACACCGCCCTTTACTTCTACCACGAGTATTCCGAGTTTTTCTGAGAGGATGAGAAAGTCTATTTCGGCATCTATTAATTTGTTATTGTGCTCGCGCGCAAGAATATCTACGGAATGAAATACAGTGAAGGAGTCGTCAAGCAGTGAAGAAAGTTTTTTGAAAACTCTCTTCTCTGCTTTGCTTGATGTATTTTGTGAAACTGTTGCTGGTATCATTTTAGCCATTGAATTGACTCCTCCTTGCATACAAGAGGCAGGTTGAATGAATCGATGTTTTTATTCTTGCCTCTGATATCTGCAAATGAATTAAAAGAGATTGTCACTTTAAAATTTCCTCTTTTATCTATTTCTTTTTTAATAGTCTTCATCCTCCTCTGCATTGCCATTGCCGGGAAGCTCAAGCAATTTTATTTCAGGCAGTGCATTCCCAATGATTGCCTCGATTTCACCAAACATTCTGGAAGTGTTTTGTATTGCAAGCTCTATATGTTTTTCTCTTTTTGCCCATTGTTTAGTGATTGATCTTTTTTCCTGCTCGAGTTCATCTTTCATAGCCTTGAAGGAACGGACTAATGATTCTACTCTTTGGGCAAATTCTGGGCTTGAAAGATAATTGTAGAGGATATTTATCTTTTCGTCTTTACCCTCTGATGAGCGTCTTACATAGGCAAGTTGTATGAGGTTCACGCGAAGCACAGATGCAAGATTCAGGGCGTTGCGGTCATCGGTAACCCATATGCCGTCTATTTGACCAAAAGAATCGATGTCTTTCGGAAGCGCGTTGCTCACAATTATGGCAATGTCTGCTTTTTCATTTTG
>RFHX01000336.1 GCA_003695725.1 Candidatus Schekmanbacteria bacterium | reverse complement strand
TAATTATATATGGTGATTAGTATGTTCAGTATCTTTCGTAGAGAAAATGAAAATTCAAATAAATCCCTGTTTCTTCATAAATGAGGAAGAAATAGGCGAAAAATTTATTAGATCATCAGGTCCCGGCGGACAAAAAGTCAACAAAACTTCTACGGCTGTACAGTTGTCTTTTAATATAAATGCAAACAAAACATTGCCAACTGAGGTAAAGGCAAAGCTGTTTAAAATTGCTAAAAATAGAATCAACGAAAGGGGGATTCTCATTATAAAAGCAATGCGCTATTCAACGAGACAGAAAAATAGAGAAGATGCATTGAAGAGACTGGTAAAAATAATTGAAAAAGCCGCATTTGAAGATATTGAAAGAATTCCAACCAAACCTTCATTATCCTCAAGAGAAAAAAGATTGAAAGAGAAGAAGAAAAGAAGTGAAATAAAAAAACTTAGACAGAAAGATGCCTCGATTTTGAATGAATAATTTTTTTTCTTGTAAGCATAACTCTTCAATCCCTCTTTTATGGATTTCCTTGCGAATTGTTGGACATTGACCCTTTTCTCTGCGTTTCTTACAAAAGATAAATTAAAAAAAGAGTAATTTTCTTGAAAAAATATGTTAGAAGGTATGCACTTTTTTTAACTTTATAAATTTAAGAGGAGCAAGATAATGGAAAAAAAGATAAAAGCATATTACAAAATGATTGCTTTGATAATTTTCCTATTTCAATTTACTTTACCTTCATTTTTTATGTCTGCGCAGGCGCAAGAAGTTGAATGTGCAGGATTGAAAGCAACAATAGTTGGCACTGACGGAAATGATGTCATTACAGGGACTTATAAGAAAGATGTAATAGCAGGACTTGGCGGCAATGATTATATCCTCGGCAAAGGAGGAGACGATATTATTTGCGGAGGTGATGGCCAAGATATTCTTGTAGGAAATGACGGCAATGATAAGTTATATGGTGAAGGAGACAACGATATGCTTGTTGGCAATGATGGGAACGACTTATTAAATGGGGGAGAGGGAATAGATGTTGCAGATGGGGGCATAGGTGTGGATAGAGATTTTGAATGTGAAAATGTCAGCAACACAGGATTAAAGGTATTTCATATAAATCTTAAAGCTGATGATGGCACACCCCTTGAAGGAGCTCTATTCGTTCCTAAAGGAAAAGTTAAAAAAGTAGCGGTATTGGTAACGCATGGTACTTTTGGGACATATAAGAAAAGCTTTGCGGGTTGGGTAGGATATTATTGGGAACCCTACAAGGTGGTAGTACTTTCCCTTAACCGCAGAGACAATGGGCCTACTGAAGGCGGAGGAAAAACCTTGTTTGAAGATGCAGTAATGGACCTCAAACCGGGGATAGATTTTCTTGAAAAACTTGGCTTTAATAAAGTTTATGTAATGGGGCACAGCAAAGGCACACAAATGGCAGCAATATATCCAGTTCTATCAAAGGACAAAAGAGTTGTAGCTGTTGGAACTTATGGAACTGTAGCAAATGGAAGAGAATCAATTGAATATGCCATATTTGGCAATGGACTTTTAGAGAAGAATGAAAAAAAAGCACGAGAGCTTGTAAAAGAGGGCAGAGGAAATGAACTGTATGAATTTATGACTCACTGGGGACAAAAAATCAAGATGACCCCTTCAAGCTTCCTCAGTTATTATGGCAAGGATACTTTATCAATTGTAGAAAGAGAAGCGGAAAAACTTAAAATTCCATATCTCATTATGTGGTGTCAGGGTGATGATGTTACTCCCGGAAAATGGTCGGAAAGATTATACAAACATTTGAAAGAAAAGAGGGTAAATGTATCCTTGATTAAATTACCTGAACCTACAATCCCAAATCCTCCTCCCGGTTATGCTGCCCACAGGTTTTTGAGCAGAGAAGAGGAAACAATCAAATCTACATATGATTGGCTTTTAAAAAATGTTTCAGAAGCAGGGGAGGAGATGGAATCTATGAAAATTCCTGCTGATTTGAAGGAGTTCGACCCTCCTTTGGTACCTGAAGAATAAACTCTCTCTATAATGATTTTTGATTTTAAATGTTTAATTTCTGATTGAATTCAGGCATACAGATACAGAGCTCAAACTCATTAGTCCTGCTGATAGGACAGGTGGGAAGTATCCCATAGCTGCAAATGGAATAGCAATTATATTATAGAAGAATGCCCAGAACAGATTTATCTTGATTTTTGTGAAAGTTCTTTTTCCCAATTCTAATAGAGTCAATATGCCATCCAATTTATCATTCAAAAGGACAACATCAGCAGAAAGAGGGGCAAATTGTGAGGGCTCATTCATTGCGATTCCAATATCTGCTTCAACGAGGGCAGGGGTGTCGTTGATACCATCACCAACATATATTATTTTATGTCCCTTTCCCTTTTCATTTTTTATGATATTGATTTTATCTTCAGGCAAAAGCTCTGCTTTATATGAATCAAGTTTGAGCTTTTTGTTTACTGCTTCAGCTGATGCCTTGTTGTCTCCTGTCAACATTAGAGTTCTAAATCTTCCCTTCTTCAGTTTCTCTACCATATTCACTGCCTCATCTCTCAATAAATCCTCAAAAACCATCAATGCCTTTGCCACATTCCCTTCAGCATAAAAAATGCATACTTTCCCTTCTTCAACAAAATCTTCTTTTTTATTCTTCAGGTATTCTGAAATTTCAATGCTATGCTTATTAAGAAATTTTTCATTTCCAATACGAATCTTTGTCTTTCCATCAACACTTCCTTCAGCCCCCAAGCCCGGATAATAATTTATATCAGAAGCAGGCACTAATTGTTCATCTTTGGCTGCTTTTACAATAGCTATTGCAATGGGATGTTGAATATTTTTTTCTATAGAAGCTGCGTTGCGTCTAATCGCTTTTTTGTCTTCATTAGAGAAGGCGGGTTCTAACACTATATCTGAAATATCGAGTTTACCTGATGTAAGTGTTCCTGTCTTGTCGAATACGATAGTATCAATATCTTTAAATGCTTCCAAAACTTCCGGTTTTTTTATCAAAACTCCAAATTTAGAGCTTCTCGAAATAGCGCCGCTTATTGCAAGGGGTGTTGCTAATCCAAGCGCGCAAGGACAGGCAACAATGAGCACTGAAATTGAAGACATCACTGCCGCAGATAGCAGTTCATCTCTTATTAGATAATGAAATACAAGTGTTCCCAATGCACACAGCACCACAAGAGGCACAAAAAAGGCAACTGCTTTATCTGCGGTACGCTGAATATTTGCCTTCTGTAAAAGGGATTCTTTGATCAACTCCATTATGCTGTTTACATATGAAGCTTCTGCATCATTCAAAACTCGACATTTGATTTTGCCCCAAAGATTTGATGCTCCTGCAAAAACTTTGTCTCCCTTTTGTCTTTTTACAGGAAGTGATTCGCCTGTGAGCAAGCTTTCATTGACTTCTGTTTCACCTTCTTCAATAACAGCATCTGCAGGGATTCTTTCAAAAGGGTAGATTACCAAAAGATTGCCCTTTCTGATTTTGCTTGCAGGCACCTTTTTAGCACTTCCATCTTTTTCATCGATTATTGTTGTCTCAACATCCAGAAACTCTCTGAACTTTTTAAAAATCGATGAGATATTGCTTCGTACATATGCTTCAATAGTGCGTCCTGCTAAGATGAAGGTTATTATCATTGCCGCAGTATCAAAATAAACTTCTCCCTTAATCGAAATTTGATAGATACTATAAAAATACGCAGTAAGCGTGCCAATACTGATGAGAGTATCCATAGTGATAGTTCTATTTATAATCCCCCTGACAGCTTTAAGGTGAAAATCAAATCCACAATAAAAAACTACCGGTGTGGAAAGAAAGAAGGAAATTATTTGAAAGAATAGTTTTGAAGTTTCATCAATTCCCTTGAAATATCCTGAATAAAGAGCAAGACTGGCTACCATTAACTGCATTGAAAAAAATCCGGCAGTGCCCAGTCTAAAAAGAAGCCGCTTCTTTTCTTTCTTGAAACTTTCTTCTATATCTTCATAGAAGAATTTTTTTGCCGCATATCCCAGAGAATTGATTACAGAGATAATCGTGTCAGTCGTTAATTTCTCCGGATAAATTCGGGCTTTTGCAATTCCTGTTTCAGCTGAAAGTGTAAAAGAAGATATGCCATCCATCTTATTTACTGCTTTGGTAATTGCAGAGACGCATGAAGCGCATTGTATCCCGTCAATTTTAAGGGTAATCTCTATTGAATTGTCCATAAGAAAGCAAAGAAAAGTTGTGATTTTATTCTTTCAAGAGTTTTTTCAAACTCTTTTAGTTATATATATTCTCTAATTATTTATCTGAATTCCTCTCTGTCAATTATTTACATAACATCGAATAGGATTTTATCAGTATTGATTTCCTTTTCATTTATCTTTTGCAAAAAAACATTCCCAAAATATTCCTTCTGAGAGCTTAGATGCTTGGACAATCCTGTCACAGTGATGGATAACAAAAAAGAATGAGACGAGAAAATTTGTGTCGATTGCAGTATGTTATATCTTTTTATTTCAGAGAATCGATAAAAGCCAATACTTTCCAAATCTGTTCGTCTGTGAGGTCATCTTTAAATGAAGGCATTTCACTATCTGTATCAGCTCCTCTTCCCATCTTTACAACTTCAAACTTGCTTTTGTCATCTGAACCATATTTCCACTCAGAATCAGTCAGATTAGGTCCAAAATCTCCCTTAGCATCTTCTCCATGGCAGTCTGCGCAATAGTCAGCAAAAATCGTTTGCCCTTCAGAGATGGCAGCTGAATTATGTTCAAAGGGGTTTTCTGCTGAAAGTTTTTTTGCTTCTATCTGGGGCTTTTTTGATACATTCAGATAGTCATCTTCCGATGTCCAGCCAGAAATTGCAGGAGTATAACGAATTATATAAACAATCAGAAATATTGCAGTTACAATAAAGAGCGCAATGAATACACCCGGCAGTTTGTCTTCTTTTCTTTTTTTCTCAATTTCTTCTATGTTATCGTCATTATTATTTACCATTTCAAATCCTCCCATTGAGCTATTCAAAATAGCTGATAC
>RFHX01000335.1 GCA_003695725.1 Candidatus Schekmanbacteria bacterium | reverse complement strand
CAACATCATCATTAGATATGAAGGAAAAAAGAAGGTAGATGATGCTTATTTTCCTGAAAAAATAATATTTACCAACTCAAAAGGTGAAGATATATTCAAACTGTGGATTAAGGAAATAAATATCAATAGCAATATAGATACTACAAAATTTGATTTAAAAAACCCTATGAATTTCCTAATCAAGGAAATTGAGAAATGAAAACAATTACGGTTAAATCTCCAGCAAAATTAAACCTTTGCCTTTATGTAAATTACAAGAGAGACGATGGATTTCATGACATTTCTTCCATAATGATACCTGTCAGTATATATGACATAATCGATTTTACACTGACAAAAAGCCCTAAAATTGAAGTAAATTGCACCTCAAGCAGCATTCCTCAAGGAAAAGAAAATCTTGCATATAAAGCAGCTGAAATACTGCAAAAAAATTACAATATTCCCGGGGGCGTTAATATCACAATTTATAAAGAGATTCCTGCTGGTGCAGGCCTTGGAGGCGGCAGCAGCGATGCCGCAATAACTTTGAAGATTTTAAACCGCCTTTGGAATATAAATCTGCCTTTATCGAAATTAATGGAAGAGGGAAAGAAGATTGGCGCTGATATTCCCTTTTTTATCAATGGAATGCCTGCTATAATAGGTGGAATAGGAGATGTTGTGGGCAATCTCAATATCAATTACGATTGTTACTTTTTGATTATCTATCCAGAAATTGTAGTAAGCACTAAAGACATCTATAATCAATTAAATTTAGGATTGACAAAAAGCAATAAAGATATTAAAGGATTTGTTTCGTTAATTAAAAGAGAAAGACCATCTCCAAAGTGGGAAAAATATTTACACAATGACTTAGAAATAGTGACTATCTCTAAACATAAAATAATTGGAGATATAAAGGTTTATTTAAAAGAATTAGGAGCAATTGCTTCTCTTATGGGAGGGAGTGGTTCATCTGTATTTGGATTGTTTGCCTCAGAAAGGGAAGCAGTTGAAGGATATATAAGGGCGAGGGCAAGATACAAAAAAGTTTATCTTGCGAAAGGTATTAACAACATTTTTAACAGGAGCCAGCAATGGAAATAACGGAAGTAAAAGTTTACCCTGTTGATGAGGAGAAGTTAAAAGCTTATGTAACAATTATTTTTGACAACTGTTTTATTGTCCGCGACCTAAAGGTTATCAACGGCAAAACAGGTTTATTTGTGGCAATGCCAAGCAGGAAGAAAAAGGATGGCACATTCAAAGACTTAGCCCATCCGCTCAACAGCGAAACAAGGCAGAAAATAGAACAAAAAATTCTTGAAGAATACAATAAAGAAATATTGAAGAAAGAGGTGCAATCAGTCCAACCTGATTAATGAAACCTCTCATAGCAGTGCTTTGACGAAAGGAATGACAAATTTTTCTTATTGGGGCGTCGTCAAGCGGTAAGACACAGGGTTTTGGTCCCTGGATGCGGAGGTTCGAATCCTCCCGCCCCAAAAATCAAAAATAAGGGATAAGTAAAAATGAACCAGGAAATCAAGGTATTTAGTGGCAATTCCAACAAGCCTCTTGCAGAGGAGATATGCAGTAATTTGAATATTCCTTTGGGAGATGCTTTTGTTGGTCGCTTCAGTGACGGTGAAATTCATGTTCAAATCAATGAGAATGTCAGAGGCAAGGATGTTTTTCTGATTCAGTCAGGTTCAGCACCGGTAAATAGAAACTTAATGGAGCTTCTTATAATGATAGATGCCCTAAAAAGAGCATCTGCCGGAAGAATAACAGCTGTTATACCTTATTTCTGCTATGCTCGACAGGACAGAAAAGTGCAGCCTCGAGTCCCAATTACATCGAAATTAGTTGCTGATTTGATAACAGCGGCAGGTGCAAATCGTCTTCTAACAATGGATCTGCATGCTGGACAAATTCAAGGTTTCTTTAACATCCCCGTAGACCATCTTTTTGCTGAACCGGTACTGATCGATTACCTTCAAAAGAAAAATTTTAGCTCTCTTGTCGTAATTTCACCTGATGCAGGCGGAGTTGAAAGGGCTCGGGCTATTGCAAAAAAGCTCAAATTATCGTTAGCGATAATTGACAAGAGACGGGACGCACCAAATGTAGCAAAAGTTATGAATATAATAGGAGATGTAAAAGACAAGGATGTAATCATAATCGATGATATAATTGATACAGCAGGGACCCTTATTCAGGCTGTTGACGCCTTGACAAAGAACGGAGCGGTTCGGGTTTTTGCTTCCTGCACGCATCCTGTATTGTCAGGGCCTGCAATTGAAAGAATAAGCAATTCAGAAGCGCTTGAAGAGGTTATAGTAACAAATACAATCGCTTTAAATGAAAATAAAAAGATTCCCAAAATAAAAGTACTTTCAGTAGCTAGCCTTTTGGCTAAAGCTATTAACAATATTCACACAGGACAATCAGTAAGTTCACTTTTTGTTTAAAGAGGATGTAAAATGCAGATTACAAGCTTGAAAGTATCAAAAAGAGAAAAATCAGGAAAAGAATTTTCTAAAAAACTCAGGAAAAAGGGAATAGTTCCTGCAATTGTATATGGCAACGGGATAAATATGCCTATTCAGCTCGAGAAAAGGGAAATCTCTCATATTTTAGCAAAAAATCCTTCAGGACATCCAATTGTAGAATTAGAAGTTGAAAACGAAGACTTCAACTCACATGTTATTCTCAAAGAAACACAAAGGGATCCTGTGACTGGTGACATTATTCATGCTGATTTTTTGAAAATAGATATGACCAAAAAGGTTACGATAACGGTCCCGATCAAGATTACAGGCAAGAGCAAAGGAGTGGCAGAAGAAGGAGGATTGCTCAATATTGTCCACAGAGAACTCGATATTGAGGCGCTGCCAAATGCAATTCCCGAGGCAATCACCGTCGATATATCAAACCTTGGTTTAAACGAGAGCATTCATGTTTCTGATATAGACCTTGGCAGTGATGTCAAAATTTTAGAAGATCCGGGAATAGCCATAGTTTCCGTAGTTTCTCCTAAAGCAGAAGCTAAACCGGCTGAAGAAGAACTTGCTGAAGAAGCTGCTGAAGAAGCTGTTGAAGGGAAAGTGGAAGAAGAAAAGAAAGAAGCTGAAGGCGAATCTTCTCCTGCTGAGGCAAAAGAAGAAGAAAAAACTGAGAAATGATTTGAAGTTTATATTACAATTTAAAAATGTAATTTGATTTGAAAATTGTTTGCGGTATAGGAAATCCTGGTTTGATTTACAAGCCAACTAGGCATAATATTGGTTGGCAGGTAATAGATTACCTTAAAAAAAAAATTGGATTCAACTTTCAACGGCATAAATTATCATATTGGGCTGAAGTTGAAATAGAAGGGAAGGATGCGGTTATTTTAAAACCGAGGACTTTTGTTAATTTAAGCGGAAATGCAGTAAAGTATTTTTTAGAAAAATATTCAGTAAATATTGATGATGTAATTGTCATACATGATGATTTAGACCTTTTACCTGGCAAGGTGAAAATAAAAAAAGGTGGAGGACATGGAGGACACAAAGGGATAAAGTCTATAATTGATGTATTAGGTGATAGCAATTTTTCAAGAATAAGAGTAGGAATTGGTAAGCCCTTTAATAAAGAAGATGTTGTTGAATATGTGCTTTCATCTCCCAACAAGGATGAAAAGGACAAAATAAGAGAAGCAATAGAAATAGCTGCTGAAGCAGTTGAATATATAATTGAAAATGGAGAAACTGCAGCAATGAATAAATTCAACAGTAGAAATAAGGAGGAAAATTAGAAAGTGAAAGTTTATGAAACAATTGTTATATTAAAACCTGCTGCTGATATGCAGGAAATAGAAAAAAAAGTAGAAGAAAAGATAGAAGATATGGTTAGACAAAAAGATGGCAAAATGCTCAATGTTGAAAAGTGGGGAATACGCAAACTGTCTTATCCCATAAAAAAGCTTGAAGAAGGCTATTACATCCTTTTCAACTATACAACAACACCAGAGAGCGTAAAAGAAATCGATCGATTTTTGAGAATTGAAGAAAATGTAATAAGATTCTTGACTGTCAAGATAAAAAAAGAAGCTTTAGAGAAACGGTTAAATAAGGAAGATTCGACAGTAAAGCCCGCAACAGCTGAAACACCTGTACAAAAGGAAGCTTAAGATGAGAGGGTATAATAAAGTCATTTTGGGCGGAAATCTTACAAAAGACCCGGAAATTCGCTATGCACCTTCCGGAGCAGCGGTTGCCGTTTTCCGTATAGCTATAAATCGTCAATATAAAACAAAGGAAGGTGAAAAAAAGGACGAGGTGCTTTTCATTGAAGTCAATGCCTGGAATAAACTTGCAGAATTGTGCAGTAATTATTTAAAAAAAGGCGCACCCATATTGGTTGATGGAAGGCTAAGAGAAAATAGATGGACAGACAACGATGGTAGAGAAAGGTCAAAGATGTTTATAGAAGCAAACGATATTGTTTTGCTTCCAAAAGGAGACAGGCAGTTTTCGTCTTTCGAGGGTGATGAAGCAATTGAAGCAACCGAATCGGAAGATGATGAAGTTCCATTTTAATTAAGAATACGGGAGATATGATGGTTAGAGTAAACAGAAAAAAGGCAAAAAGAAAAATAGTTCACCAGAAAAGATATTGCAATTTTTGCTCCAACAAAATTGAAATCGATTACAAAGATGTAAAGAAACTAAGAAATTTTTTGACAGAGAGAGGGAAAATTATACCGCGCAGGATTTCTGGAAATTGCGCAAAACACCAAAGAGAGCTTACAACAGCTATAAAAAGGGCAAGAATTTTGGCTCTTTTGCCATTCACTGTTGGAAGATAAAAAAAAGGAGTTTTAAAATGGAAGTATTGTTGAGAAAGGATGTCGATAAGTTAGGTAAAAAGGGCGAAATAGTAAAAGTAAAAAATGGCTATGGAAGAAATTTCCTTATTCCCAAAGGATTTGCCGTTTTAGCAACAAAAGGAAATTTAAAAATATTTGAAGAAGAGAAAAAAATAGAATTAAGAAGAGAAGAAAAGAAGAAAAAAGCTGCCGAAGAACTTGCTAAAAAGATCAAAAAAATATCTGTAACTATTGTAAGACACGCTGGAGAAGGCGATAAGCTGTACGGTTCAGTAACCAATGCGGATATAGCAGAAGCGCTAAACTCAGAAGGATTTGAAGTTGATAAAAAAGATGTTCTATTAGAAGAACCCATTAAGTCTTTAGGAGTTTACAGCATTCAGGTTAAACTCCATCCAGAAGTGACATCAGAAGTTAAAGTTTGGGTTGTAAAAGAAAAAGAAGAAGAATAATTCAACCTTTTTTGAAACTTTCAATGAAAAATAGCAATAAGGATGCTATAAGAGTCCCTCCTCACAGTGTTGATGCAGAAAAGTCCGTTTTAGGCGGAATCCTTCTTGATAATTACTCAATAAATATTTGTCTTGAAGTCATAAATGCAGATGATTTCTTTGTAAAATCCAACAAAATAATCTTTGAAACTATGGTTGAGCTTGACAAAATGGGTTCAGCCATCGATTTAGTAACATTAAAAGAACATCTCGATAAAAAAAAACAATTAGAGGCGGTAGGAGGAATCCTTTATCTTTCTTCTCTCCTTGAAGTTATTCCCACATCAGCAAATATTCTTCATTATGCAAAAATCGTCAAAGAAAAGTCGATGTTGCGCAAAATTCTCAGCTCATCAAAAGAACTTCTTGAGAAATGTTATTCGGAAAATGCGGATTCAACAGAACTTTTAATGGAAGCAGAAAGCCAAATATCAGAAATTGCCCAAGGCAGTATAAGCAAGGGACCTATGGGAATAGACAAAATAATACCTTCAAGCTTAAACATAATCGATGAATTTTACCATAATCGTGGAAAGATAACAGGAATCGAAACCGGTTTTGTTGACTTTGACGACAAAACGGCAGGGCTACATCCCTCTGATTTAATCGTCATAGCTGGAAGGCCCGGTATGGGTAAGACAGCATTTTCAATGAATATAGCCCAATATGCAGCCTGTGAAAAGGATGCAAAAGTGCTTGTATTTAGTCTTGAAATGTCAGCCGAACAACTTGCTATGAGAATGCTTTGCTCCGATGCTCGAGTTGATATTCATCGCCTTAGAACAGGATTTTTCGACCATAAAATGAAGGAACAAATAAACCGCCTTCAGAGATCAGCAGGACGACTCTCCAAGGCAAAAATTTTTATTGATGATACACCCGGTATCTCACTTCTTGAACTTCGGGCTAAAGCAAGGAGAATAAAAAGCATCTTTGGAGTAGATTTGATCATAATAGACTATCTCCAACTGATGCGCGGTGAAAGAAGGTATGAAAACCGTCAACAAGAAATTTCGGATATATCCCGTTCATTAAAAGAGCTCGCCAAAGAATTAAATGTTCCGGTTATAGCACTTTCTCAGTTGAATAGAGCGCCTGAAGGAAGAACAGACAAAAGGCCAATACTTGCCGACCTTAGAGAATCAGGAGCAATCGAACAGGATGCTGACCTCGTAGCTTTCATATACCGTGAAGATGTCAATGCAGAAACAGGCAGTGATCTTAATGTGGCGGAGATTATAATAAGAAAACAAAGAAATGGTCCTGTAGGTACTGTCAAATTAGCATTTCTCAATTACTGCACGCGCTTCGAAAATTTAAGTCAAAACGAATATACATAAAAAGTGTGCAGGAAAATGAAGAAAATAAGAAATCTCACTTGGGCAGAAATCAATCTCAATGCCCTTGAAAACAACCTCAAGGAAATAAAAAAACATCTCCCTTCCCAAAAATCTTTGCTCTGTGTAGTCAAAGCAAATGCATATGGACATGGCGCAGTTGAAGTATCCAGATGCCTTGAAAAAAATGGAATCAATCAATTTGCTGTTGCTTATTTAAAGGAGGGCATTGAATTAAGAGAAGCAGGTATTTCTTCAAAAATCATTGTTTTTGGAGGTTTACTTCGAGAAGAAATAAATTATGCCATAGAATATGATTTGACTCCTGTTATCTATTCAAAAGTGATGTGTAAAGAGATTAATTCTATAGCAGAAAAAAAGAATAAAAGAGCCTCCGCACACATCGAAATAGATACAGGAATGGGGCGTCTTGGAATTCTGCCGGAAGAAATAAATGACTTCCTTGATTTCTTAAAAGATTGCAAATACATCGAAGTTGAAGGGATAATGATGCATTTTGCCGAAGCTGATTCAGATGACGATAGCTACACTCTTCAACAATTATCTACCTTTGAGGAATGCAAGAAAAAGATAATCAATAGATGCATAAGTTCGAATTTTCATGCCGCAAACAGCGCTGCATTTCTGAAATATCCTGATTCCATATATTCATCTCCGAGAATTGGATTGATGCTCTACGGCTATAAGCCCTGTGAAGACAAAACTAAAAATCTACTTCTAAAACCTGTAATGACATTGAAAAGCAGAATTTTGCATATCAAGGAAGTCAAAGAAGGAAGCTTTATAAGCTATGGCCGCACTTATAGATGTTCAAGACGAACTAAAATTGCTACCATTGGCTGCGGTTATGCAGACGGATTAAATAGGAAATTATCCAATAATTTTGATGTGCTGGTAAATGGAAAATTTGCCCCTTTATTGGGAAGAATATGTATGGACCAAGCTATGATAGATATTACCGATATCGATGGTGCTAAAAGGGGTGATGAAGTTGTATTAATGGGAATTCAAAATAACAAATGTATTGGCGCTGATGATATAGCCAAAAAAGTGGGAACAATACCTTATGAAATCCTTTGTGCAATAGGGCAAAGAGTAGATAGAGTCTTTGTAAGAAGCTAACTCTTCTTCTTTCTACCCTCCTTAAAAATAGATTTCCAAAAAGCGAATAGTCCTTTTCGCTTCGGTATTTCTCTTTTTCGTGTTTCTGTAGAGATTCTAATAGTTTCTCCTGAAATTACTTTGACAAAATCCTTTGAAAGATATTCATTTGTAATATAGATGGCATTCTTTATGCTTTCTGCATTTGATTCTCCATGGCATATTACAACCAATCCATTTATTCCCAATAATGGAGAACCGCCATAATTTGAAACATTCAGTCTTTCAAGGACATCATTGACAGCTGTCTTTGAAAGAAAAGAAAATATTTTTGATTTTAGATTTTTGTTTCGGCTTTCTGAATAGAGGTCAATAAACATTGTAGCCCATGCCTCTATAGTCTTTAAAAATATGTTTCCTGAAAAGCCGTCTGTTACTGCTAAATCAATTCTCCCTTTAAGTACATCTTTCGGCTCAATGAATCCTATGAAATTTATCTCCTTTTCTGCAGAAATAAGTTCATAAGCTTCTTGTAAACTTCTGATCCCTTTTGTCCTTTCAGTACCGTTGCATAGAAGCCCTACAGAAGGATTATCGATTCCAATAAATCTTGAACAATAAATATGTCCCATAATTGCAAATTCTCGGAGCCATTGAGGTTTTGATTCCGCAGTTGCTCCGCAGTCCAAAAGATAACTAGTTCCTTTAGGTGTCGGTATGGGCGATGTTATTGCAGGACGAGAAATATTCTCCATTGTCCCTAAAATCTTATATGCTGCATACATTACAGCACCGGTGTTGCCTGCACTGATAAAGGCATCAGCTCTTTTTTCCTTTATCATCTGTATCCCCTTCTGGATAGACGATTCAGGTTTTGTATAAAATGATTCAGAAGGGATATCATTCATTTCTATGACTTCAGATGCATCTATAATTTCAAGTTTGGATGCTCTACTATCATTTGGCAGGAAGGATTGAATTTCGTCTCTTTTTCCTATTAGTGCTGTTTTTATGCCAAATTCAGCAAACGCCTTATATGCACCCTCTACCGCAACTTTGGGCGCAAAATCCCCTCCCATTGCATCCAATACAATCATAATCAACGCCTGCTGTCAAAAATAGCATTATGACGATGTTTCAATCTTGACCACTTCCTTCCCTTTATAATATCCGCAGTTTCTACAAACTCTATGGGGAAGTTTTGGTTCTTGACATTGAGGACAAAGAGTATATTGGGGCGCTTTCAGCGCATCATGACTTCTTCTCTTATCTCTTCTTGTCCTTGATGTTTTTCTGCTCGGTACAGCCATTGTTATTTTCTCCTTCTGTTTGTTAAAGATTCTTTTTCAGTTTCTCGAGAATAGCAAATCTTGGATCGATATAATTATCTTTACATCTACATTCCCTTTCATTTCGATTTTGTCCGCATTCAGGACATAAGCCCTTGCAATCTTCATTACAGAGAGGTTTTATTGGCAATGAAAGCGATACTTGTTCTAAGGCTATATCAACAAGATTTACAAATTCATCGTCAATAAAATATATTTCCTCTTCAAGGTCAATTTCTTTTTAAAAAAAAAAAAAAAGTTTATTTCTAATCGTGATATCAAATGATGATTTTAGTAAAAGAGAAAACTTTTCCAAACACCTGCAGCATTCACACTCAATTTTCACAGAGATATATCCCTGTGATTTTATTTTTTCCCCTTTTTTATAAATCTCACAAGAAAGAAAAATCGGTTCTTCGATTATGGCTGCATCATATGATTCTGTTAATTTCAGTGGTATATTTTCCTCAAATTTAAATCCATACTTAGGAATATCTCCAATATCTACCACATATTTTTTCAAAGTATCCATCATACTACTTCCTCTTCTTATTCTGCCTTTTCCCATTAGTTGAAAAGACATATTTAAGTACCTCATCCATAGATTCGACAAAAATATAGTTAAGCCCTTTCTTTATGGTTGAGGGTATTTCATAAAGGTCCTTTTCATTCTCTTTCGGCACTATTATAGTATCAATGCCAGCCCTTTTTGCAGCAAGAGATTTTTCTTTCAATCCTCCAATCGGTAAAACTCTGCCTCTCAAAGTAATCTCTCCTGTCATAGCAATATTGTTATTTACCGGCTTTTTGGTCAAAGCAGAGATAAGCGCTGTAGCCATAGTTATTCCTGCAGAAGGTCCATCCTTAGGAATGGCGCCAGCCGGTACATGAATATGTATATCGCTTTTTGCAAATATGGACTCATTGATTTTAAAGTCTTTTGCTTTATTTCGAGCATAACTAAGAGCGGCTTTTGCCGATTCCTGCATTACATCACCAAGCTGTCCAGTCAAAGTAAGCGCACCTTTCCCTTTCATCAATGTTGCCTCTATATGAATCAACTCACCTCCGCTTGGTGTCCAAGCAAGTCCTGTTGAAACTCCAATATCATTTTTCATCTTTTCCGATTCACGTAGATACTTTTGAACACCAAGATATTTGTGAAGGTTATCAACTGTAACCTTTTTCTTCTTCTTTTCTCCTGAGGCAACATCTTTTGCAACCTTTCTGCATATTTTGGCAATCTCGCGTTCTAAGTTTCTAAGTCCTGATTCTCTTGTATAACCGGTGATTATCTTTAAAACAGCAGAATCAGATATTTCAAAATATTTGTCTGTTATTCCATTTTCCTCCATCTGTCTTGGAATAAGGAATTTTCTCGCTATCTGAACCTTCTCCTCCTCCGTATATCCCGGAATCTCTATAATCTCCATTCTATCCTTAAGGGCAGGCGGAATAGGGTCTATAAGGTTTGCAGTAGTGATAAACATAACCTTTGAGAGATCAAAAGGCAGACCGAGATAATGGTCTGTAAAGCTGTCATTCTGTTCCGGATCAAGAACTTCAAGGAGTGCAGATGACGGATCGCCTCTAAAATCCATTCCCAACTTATCTATCTCATCCATCATAAAGACAGGATTGTTATACCCTGCCTGCTTTATTCCTTGAATGATTTTTCCGGGCATTGCACCTACATAAGTCCTTCTATGCCCCCTAATCTCAGCTTCATCTCTAACTCCGCCTAATGAAATTCTTATGAACTTTCTTCCCAAAGCTCGGGCAATCGATTTTCCAAGAGATGTCTTTCCAACGCCGGGAGGACCAACAAAACAGAGAATTGGCCCCTTCATCACCTTTTTCAGTTTACAGACTCCAAGATATTCGAGAATTCTTTCCTTAACCTTATCCAAATCATAATGGTCTTCATCCAAAACCTCTTTAGCTTTTTTGATATCAAGGTTATCCTTTGTGCTCTTACTCCAAGGCAGCTCCACAAGTGTTTCAAGATATGTCCTAACAACTCCTGCCTCTGCGGCATCAGGATGCATTCTTTCAAGCCGTTTGAGCTGTTTATTGGCTTCCTCTCGAACATCTTTGGGCATCTTTGCTTTTTTTATCTTTCTACGAAAATCTCTTATTTCTTCTCCTTTTTCATCAATTTCACCCAATTCCCGCTGAATTGCCTTTAATTGTTCCCTTAAAAAATATTCTCTCTGGGTTTTGTTCATTTCATCTTTTGCTTCGCTTTGTATTTTATGCTTCACCATTAGAACTTCCAATTCTTTTGCGAGAAAATCGCCCACTTTTTTCAATTTTTCTAATGGATCTGATGTTTCAAGTATATTCTGTGCTTCATCTACATTTATATTGAGATTGGAAACAACCAAATCTGCAAGTCTTCCCGGATCATCGAGATTATCTGCCACAACAAGGATATCCGGTGGTATACTTTGTCCAAGAGATATTACCTTCTGAAGTTGTTCCTTTATGCTTCTCATCAGGGCTTCAGCTTCAGGTGTTTTTACCTCTATAGCTTTATCTCTTATTAAATCGACCTTAACACTGAAATAAGGCGCTTTATGTATATAATCAACAATCTTGGCCTTTGCTAATCCTTGTATAAGAATTTTAACTCTGCCATCGGGAAGCTTTAACATTCTCATTATCATCCCAACTGTGCCTATTACATTTATGTCTTCTTCAGTGGGATTTTCGATGGCTCCGTCTTTTTGAGCGCTCAAAAAAATCATCCTATTATCCGAAGCAAGCGCCGCATCAATAGCCCTGATAGATTTTTCTCTTCCAACAAAAAGAGGAATAATCATAAAAGGGAAAACAACTATATCCCTTAAAGGAAGCAGTGGCAATTCCTCAGGTATTTTTGCATCTTCAACACTTAAAGCATCAAACATTTCCATAGATAAAACCTTTGATTAAATCATTCAATTGTTATCCTTTTAACAGCACCGCGTTTATTTTCAATTTTTCTAAAAATTATAGATAAAACTCCTTTCGAATAATAAGCCTTAACGGAATTGGTATCGCAAGGAACGGGTAGTTTTACAGTCCTTTTGAACCATCCAAATTTTCTTTCCATTCGCAAAAAACTTATATCTT
>RFHX01000334.1 GCA_003695725.1 Candidatus Schekmanbacteria bacterium | reverse complement strand
GGAAATGAGATAAATGAATGAAATTAAAATTTCTGCACCGTCAATTTTTATGAAAGAATCACCGCTCAGACAGGAAGATTGGGGAATTTTTGATATAATAAAATTGATAAACCTATTATTTCCTCCTCCTTTAGGTGTAGTTGGTGCAATGATTTGATTTAAGGATTTGCCCTTTATTCTAAAACCTGCAAAGTTATGAGTTAGGTTGAAATAAATGCCCGGCAAGAATCCTATTAAAGAAGAAAGTACAAGAAGATAAAATTTCTTTAAAAGAAAACGGTATCTTAAAAGAAGAAGACTGATAAAAATGGCTGCGGCTTGAGGGAGAAGTGAGTACGAAAAGAAAGTTCCAAAACCAAATGAAATTCCTGCGAAGGCTGTATAAAGATTTTGCCTTTTGGTGTTATCTTCATAAATTGCTTTTAGAATAAAAAAAATAATAAATGTTGAAAATAAAGCGCTTTCAAAATGATTTCCCCATGATGTGAGAGAGATTTTTAAAAGAGACGGCACTGGAAAGAGCATTAGTAAAGAGAAGACGACTGCGCTATATAAATTGAAATATTTATTGAAAATCCAGTACCAAAGTGAAAAGATAAGCGCAGATATTAGGAATGTTGCCATCTTCAAGGATAAATAACTTTTACCAAAGAGGAAGAAGAAAGGCACAGCGCATATTCCTATTATCAGTGAGCCGCCTTCATAGTCAGTATAGAGATAGTCTAGTAATGGTAAACTTCTGCCTTCGATAATTTCATTGGCTATAGCACCGCGATATAATTCCTCTGAATCATATAATTCATCAAAGGATGTAAATAGAATTAATAGCCTAAAAATCAAAAATGCTGCCAATAGGACGAAGAAAATATTTTTTTCTTTATTCAGCCATTTATTGTTCATTCTTCTCCTTCCATACTATATAGCAGATAATAGTCCAAAGTTTTTGGGCGTAGTCATTATTTTTTTGAAGATGTTTTTTTACAAGACCATTTATATAATTCCAATTTAGCTCCCTGTGCTTTATTTTTTTTTCACTTCCTGTTAAGCTCAATGTAAGTCCTTCTAATTCATTCCGCAATAAATGTGCCAGAGGGAGATGGAATCCTTTTTTTCTTCTTTTCAAAATTTTTTCAGGAAGAAGCTCTTTGGCAGACTCTTTTATGATGAATTTTCCTGTTATACCGTTGAGTTTTAGATTTTCCGGCAATGATGCTGCATATTCGACAATCCTATGGTCAATGAAGGGGACTCTTACTTCCAATGAATTTGCCATACTTGCCAAATCGACCTTCTTTAATATGTCGTCAACGAGCCAGGTAGAAATATCTAAAAAAAGCATACTGTTTAATCTTCCTCTTTTTTTGAATTTTTCATAGTGTTCTTCCACTTTTGAAAAAGGGGAATAATCTTCCTGATTTTCAAGGAAGTCCGAAACAAAGAGCTGCTTTATTTCTTCTTTATCAAATACAATTCTCCAGTACAGATGTGCATATAACTCATCGAGTTTGAGTCCTTTTTGAAGTCTTTCTATCCTTGAGTCTTTTTTGAATTTTTTTGCCAATGAGAGAAATAGATTATTAATGGACAGTAATCCGCTTTTAAGAGGGCTACCGTAAATAAAATCTCTATATTTATCTGCAACATATGATGGATAACCAGCAAAATTTTCATCACTTCCATCTCCTGACAATACTACTTTGAGATTTTTCGACGCTTTTTCAGATATCAAAAAAGTAGGAATAAAGGACGAATCAGCAAAAGGTTCATCTAAAAGAGAAATTATTGAGACAATCTTTTCAACATCAGAACTCCCAATATTCACGGTAATATGATTACTCTCAAGAAAGTATGCCATCTCTTCTGCTGACTTTATATCTTCTTTATTCTGATACCATAGGTTTGCAGTAAAACTGTTGACTGTGCCTTTAGAGGCTCTTTTCATTAAAACTGATATGATACTCGAGTCCAATCCTCCACTTAAAAAAACTCCTAACGGTACATCACTTAAAAGGTGTGATTCAACTACACTTTCGAGTTTTTCAATAAATTCCTCTTTGAAATTTTTGTTAATATATTTCCCTTTTTCATCAACGGGAATGTTCCAATATCTTTTTGTTGTTGCCTTACCATTTTCAGCAATCAGTAAAGAAGCAGGTGGAAGTGATAAGATAGATTTATAAGGGCTTTGTGGCGTAAGAATATATCCAAAAGTAAAATAATCGATAAGTGCTTTTACATTGAGCTCTTTGTTAATAGAAGGAATCGTTAAAAGAGCTTTAATTTCTGAAGCAAATGCCAATAACTCATTGTCTAAATAGTAGTAAAGAGGTTTTATCCCTAAACGGTCTCGCACGAGAATAATCCTCTTTCTTTCAATATCTAGAAGGGCTAAAGCAAACATACCTTCAATTTTTTCAACAAATTTTTCTCCTAATTCTTCATAGAGATGAGGAAGGATTTCTGTATCGGAATTCGATTTGAGAATATGTCCTTTCGAAGTAAGCCATCTTCCAATCTCTCTGCAATTATATATTTCACCATTGAGTATTGCCGCTATGTTTTTTTGTTCATTAAATGCAGGTTGTTTACCGCCGGCAGGGTCAATTATGGCAAGACGATTGCTGCCGAGGGCAAAATTTTCAGTTATAAAATGCTGTTCATCATCAGGGCCTCTGTGCCTTAAAGTTTTTGTCATTGCCGAGATTGTCTCTATAGAGGCTTTTGCAGAATTGTCAAATAACTGAAAACCTGAAATACCACACATAAAGTTTTTTCCTTTAAATTTTTTCTAACATATGAATTTTACAGTTATTTACGGTGGGAAGTGCAATTTTTTTTTTGTAATGTTTTTTTTGGATGTAGAAATAATTTCTAATCAGTTATCAAAGATAACACAGAGTTTGTAAAGTCGATCATTTCTTTTTTCAAGTTTTCAGTCTTTTTCGATGTAATAATACGTATAAAATAGCGCTCTTTAAAAGTCTCCAAGCGGTATGTCCCAACGAGGCCGTTATCTATTTTTGCTATCCTCCCATTTATCTTGATTATTTCAGGTGCCAGCGAGCTGGAATTATTGAAAAATTTTTCTGCTGCTTGCAAATTCTCAGTTTTATAGATTTCTACAGAAAAACTTTTTTCAGAGTCATCATTTTTGAAATCACAAAAAAGAATTTCCTTGGCGCCGTTGCTTATGTAATAGGGAGCGGCACCATCGATTATAGATGCAAGGCATACAAGGTCTCTGCATATTTCAAAATCAGGTTGAATTTTATAACCCTTTATTGTTTCATTTGCAGAGAAAATGATAGCTTCCTTCGCAGGGGGTGTTCCCTTTGAATTGAAATGAATTTTATCAATAACGCTGCATCCGCTATTCAAAATTATGAGAAAAAATAGTAAAGCGGCATACTTGAAAAAAATGTTCATTTTTCAACTCCCTGTCTGCAATCCAAGGGACTAAATAACATTATCGTCCTTTAAAGTTAGTTTCCCTTTTTTCTAAAAAAGCGGCAATCCCTTCTTTTTTATCATATGTTTCGCATAAAGAGGACATATTTTTCATTTCAAGTTTAATTGCCTCTTGAAAGGAAATTTCCGTAGCTTTCATTATCGTGTCAATTGCCTTCTTTATGGCAAGAGGCGGCATTTCGTTTAATCTGGAAGCCCTTTCTCGGACTTTTACCATAAATTCATTTTCAGCGACAACTTCATTTATTAAACCTGCTTCGAGAGCTTCATCAGAATTCAAGATTTTTCCTGTCAATATCATTTCCAATGCTTTTGCTCTGCCGACTATACGCGGCAGTCTTACATTTCCGCCCCATCCGGGAATAACGCCTATTTTAAGCTCAGGAAGTCCGAATTTAGATTTTTTTGTTGCAATTCTAAAGTGGCATGCAAGAGCCAATTCAAGTCCGCCGCCAAGGACATAGCCACTAATTGCCGCAATTACCGGCTTGCCGCAAAATTCGATGCACTTTAGCATCTTGTGACCATGAGAAAGAAAACTGCGCGCAGTTTTCTTTGTTAGTCTTTTGATTTCATTTATGTCTGCGCCAGCAGAAAAGGCTTTTTTGCCAGCACCTTTTATAATTATACTTTTTATTGTCTTTGATTCTTTTATTTCTTCAAAGATAAGAGTTAGTTCTGTTGCTGTCTTTGAATTGATTACATTCAGAAATTTAGGTCTATTGATGGTGACTATAGCAGTACTATCGTCTATTTCGAAAAGAATGTTTTTGAAAGCCATAGAAAAATTCTTCCTGAAATTGTTTCTATCCAATTATAATAAATTGAGATTAAAAGAAATAGAATTCTTTAATTCATTTAAAAAGGCAAGAAACGC
>RFHX01000333.1 GCA_003695725.1 Candidatus Schekmanbacteria bacterium | reverse complement strand
GAGATATATCCATATCAAAACAAGCGCGCCTGTTAAAGGCATCACCGCTATAAGGCCTGAAAGGGAAGGGAATTTCCTTCCAATCCAAGTAGCGGCAAGAATTATGAAAACGCTAACTGCTGTCTTGATAAATAATTGCAATTTTTTCCCTCCATTAATAGTTCATTCTATTACTAAATCTTCTTCTTTGCCAAAAAGTTAAAATCGTACTGGAGCTATTGTTTAGTAATTGTTGCATTCCCTTGACACCACTTCTTCTCTGCTGTAAAAGATATAAAGATATTAGTCAGGTTGTTTTTAAAAAACCTAAGAGGGAAGACGGTGTGAAACCGGCGCGGTCCCGCCACTGTAAGCGGAGATTGAACTTGCCAAGGGAGCCACTGTTCACAGATGTGAATGGGAAGGCGGCAAGGATGCCACAAAAAGAGGCAATCCGCAAGCCAGTAGACCTGCCTGACTATAAACCTTTAATTGTTCTTCGCGGATTAAGAACAAGAGGTAAATATGAAAATAAAAATAACTTTAAAAGTCTTGATAGCTACTCTATTTGTTTGTTTCTTCCTTTTTACAGTTTCTTCTGCTGAAAATGGTCATTATATAGATAGTTTAGGGCATGATATTTATCTTCCCAAACCTCCCCAACACATTGTTTCTCTTGCACCCAACATAACAGAGATTCTCTTTGCTTTGGGACTTGGAGATAAAGTTGTGGGAGTTACAAACTACTGTAATTATCCCCCTGAAGCACTCAAAAAAGAGAAGGTGGGAATGTTGCTAAATCCAAGCATTGAAAAGATATTGTCCCTTTCCCCAGATTTGATACTTTTGGTAGCTGAGGGAGCAAATAAAGACACCTATGAGAAACTCCAGAAGATTAAAGCCAAAGTCTTTGTTATTTCACCTTCTAATATTGGAAAATTATATGATTCTATCGTTGCAATTGGGAAAATATGCAGAGTTGAGGATAGAGCAGCAAAAGTTGTTTCGACTTTGAAAAAGAGAATGAAAAAAGTTAAAGATTCTCTTTCTGATGTAAAACCTGTACCTCTTCTTTTCTTGCTCGATATCAACCCTCTGGTTTCTGTGTCTTCAAAATCCTTTTATGGAGAGTTATTTTCAATTGCTAGGGCTGATAATGTTGTTAAAAATTCTCGAATTCGATATCCGCGTATTGGATGGGAAGAAATCATAAAGTTTTCACCAGAAGTAATCATTATTGCAAAACATAGCGACAATATGACTGAAAACTTTATGGAGTTTGAAAAAATGCCGGCAGTTAGGGCTACACCGGCTTTTAAAAATGGAAGGATTTACCTTGTCGATGGAGACATTGTAACGCGCATGGGACCAAGGATTATAGATGCAATTGAAATTTTCGCAAAAAAAATCCATCCTGAGGTATTCAAATGAAGGAAGTAACTCCATTTAAGATATTTTTTGTAATAGTTGTTTGCTTCATAATTTCTCTTTCTACGATTCTATTTTCAATATCAGTTGGAAGTGTTGATTTACCGTTTATTCATATAGTTAAATTGTTTTTTGGTGAAGATATTGTAAAAAAGCCTTATGAAAATGTAATAATTTATGAACTGCGCTTCCCCCGAGCTATATTTGCTTTTCTTGTCGGTGCCGCACTTTCTATTGCCGGCATAATTTTTCAAGTTGTGCTTAAAAATCCACTGGCAGAGCCGTATATTTTGGGAGTTTCAGGCGGAGCCGCAACAGGTGCTGTAATTGCGATATTTGCTGGAATTGGGGCTTCATATTTGATTACTCTTTTTTCATTTGCAGGCGCTATTGTTTCAATTGCAGTTTTAATCTTTATTTCATCAGGAAGATGGGGGTTGTCTCCATCGTCTTTAATTCTTGGAGGAGTTATAATAAATGCTTTTTTTTCGGCAGTTGTAATGTTTGTCATCTCAATTTCAACTGGCGGAGAAATGAGAAGAGCATATTTTTGGCTGATGGGAAATCTTGGCAATGCATCATATGATACCATTAAAATTGCTTTACCTGTCGTTTTATTGGGCGGTATTTTAACCTTTGCGGCATCGAGAAAACTTAATCTCATAGCCCTTGGAGATGAAACAGCACTGCAGCTTGGTGTTAATGTCGGTGTCTATACCAAAGTTATTATAGTCTTAGCATCGTTTTTAACTGCTGGTGTAGTGGCTTGGAGTGGGTTGATTGGATTTGTCGGATTGGTTGTGCCGCATATGGTAAGATTGATAGTAGGGGCAGACCATCGTATTACTGTACCTGTATCCTTTTTTGCTGGCGGTGTTTTTTTACTCATTTCAGATACTCTTGCTCGCACTCTTTTAAGTCCTATTGAACTTCCAGTAGGTACTGTTACGGCAATTATTGGTGCGCCTTTCTTTCTCTATCTTTTGAAGAAGGAATCAGGGAAGGTTATATAGGATATGAATACAGTTTTTAAGATATCAGATGTCGCTTTTTCCTATGGCAATGGAATGGTTTTGAAAGGGATTAATATGTCTGTCCAAAAAGGAGAGAATATTGCAATTTTGGGTCCCAATGGCTCAGGTAAAACGACACTTTTGCGGCTTCTTTATAAATCTCTTACTCCTTCAAAAGGTACAATAAAACTTTTTGGTAAAGATAAGATGTCAAGAAAAGAGATTTCCAAGAAGATTGCTGTTGTTTCAAAGGCGGAGAATACTTCAATATCTTTTACTGTTTTTGAGATGATAATGATGGGTAGGTATTTGAAGTCGAAGGGTATTTGGTTTGAGAATAAAGAAGATAAGGAAAGAGCAAGGGATATTATGAAGCGCCTCGATATCGATAGATATTCGGATAAATATTTCAACTGTCTAAGCAGTGGGGAACAACAAAGAGTCCTTATAGGAAGAGCGCTTGCACAAGGTCCTGAGGTGATGCTCTTGGATGAGCCAACTTCACATCTTGATTTGTCACATCAGGTTTATTGCCATTCACTTTTTTGCAAGCTTAATGAATCAATGAAGATAACTGTTGTGATGGTATCCCATGATTTGAATCTTGCAGCTCAGTTTTGCAAACGAATCATACTTATCAAAGATGGCTCTATTTATGCAGATGGAGTGCCTGAAGATGTATTAACGGAAAAGAATATTGAAGATGTATATGGTGTTAAGACTATTGTCGATTATAATCCATCTACCTCTAAACCGCGTATTACTTTGATTCCTTGAAACTACAAATTTGTTAGGCAGAGGATTTCAGATTCAGAGTTTCAATAACCTTATCTGCTACTTCTTCTATTTTTAATCCTGTTGTATCTATGGAAAAATCTGCCTTCTTGTAAAATTCTTCACGCGCATTGAGAAGCTCTTTGATTCTATCGATTGGATTTTCAACTTGCAAGAGGGGCCTATGTGTTTCATACTTTACTCTGTTGTAAATTTCTTCAGGTGTAGCTTTTAGACACACTATCTTGCCACATTTTCGCAAATTCTCAATATTTTTTTCCTTTATAACAGCTCCGCCTCCGGTAATAACAACCGAGTTTCTGCTTCCCGCAATTTCCTCGATAACCTTTTCCTCATATTCTCTGAAAACAGCTTCACCCTTTGTTCTGAATATTTCACTTATCGATGTGCCTGCTTTTTCTTCTATCATTGCATCTGTATCAATAATTTTAAAGGAAAGTTTTTCAGCTAAAACTTTGCCCACAGCAGATTTACCTGTACCCATAAAGCCCGTTAAAACAATTGAATTCATCTTACTACTTCCCCCCAAAAACTCGACTTTCAAGCTTTTTTTTCATAACTTCTTCAGGCGGTCTAATTCCTGTCCATATTTCAAAGCTTTTCATTCCTTGATATAGAAGCATCATAAGTCCGTTTGATACTTCACAACCTTTCATTTGCGCCTCTTTCATAAGTTTTGTTTCTTTTGGATTGTAGATTAAGTCGAAAATTTTTTGTCCTTTTCCAATTAAATTTGTATCAATTGGAATAGGGTCCTTATCCTTCATTCCAAGAGGTGTGGCGTTGATTATTATGTCTGCGTCTTCTACGGCATTTTTCATTTCTCTGCTTTCAGTTTTAACTGCTTCAATTTGGACGCTGCAAATGTTTTTTCTAATGTTATTTGTTAACTGTTCAGCTTTACCTTCTGAAATGTCTGTTACAGTTATCTTTTTTGCGCCGTCTATTGCAGATTGTGTAGCAACTGCTTTTGCACCTCCGCCTGCGCCTATGACAAATATTTTTTTTCCTTCTAATTTTATGGAAAATGCCTTTTCAATTGCTGCTGAAAATCCATAAGCATCAGTATTGTATCCTTTAATTTCTTCATCAGAAAACTTTATAGTATTCACTGCACCAATAATTTTTGCTTCATCTGATAGAGAATCCATAAAGGGAATGACAGATTCCTTGTGAGGCACAGTAACATTGACACCTTTGAATCCCAAAGCGGAAAGTCCTTGGACTGCTTCTCTAATTGATTCCGGTTTAACATCGAAAGCAGTATAGACATAGTTCATCTTCAAAAACTCGAATGCTGCATTATGCATAACTGGTGAGAAGCTATGGCTTACAGGATGACCGATTAATCCAACTTTTTCTGTTTTGCCGTCTATTTCCACTTTGTCTTCTCCTCTTTTCAAACAGTTCAAAATAAGTTATGCTTTTATTTCTTTCAACGAAACAACCTTCATACTTTCAGGCAATGCATAAGAAACCCATTTTTCAATAAATTCTTTGAAAGCTTCAGAATCTCGGTCTTTTTTATATTCTTCAATGCTTGTTACAGTCAATTCTCCTAAAAAATCGAATTCCTTTTTTCCAGTTAACATTTCATCTGCACGGTACAATTTAAATTCCTTTACAGAAGGAAAATTCATTACAACAGAATATTTTTCATTCCTGAAATAATCCTCATATTCTTCAGCGCTCTTGTTTTCTCTTAGTTTGTAATAAACAATAATTTTTTCCATTCCATCTCCTCCTATCATCAAGATTCGCCTGCATCTTAAAAAACATATTCATTCCTTCAATCTGAAATAAAAAATATGAATACCTGTACCTATCATAAGAGAAGAAATAAAAACAGGCAATATTACAGGTGAAACCCATGGCACGGGTACAAGAAAAAGCACATCTATATCAAAAAGATTTGTGGGCCATCCAATTATAAGGTGGAGAAATACATAATAAAAAATGTCCCATACAGCAAAGGATATGCAAAATGCGGCAAAACGTTCAAGATAAGTTTTTCCAACAAGTATGCTGAGTGTGACAAGCATAAGGAGTGTAAACATCTCACGAATCTGTTCAATGTGATATATTCCATAGTCTTGCAGGAGATTTACAAATCCATCGACTGTGCCGAATGTTGTTTCATCAAAAGGAGGCAATATACGTCTGAGATAGACTACTATCATTGCTTCAACATTTCCAAAACCAATAGAGAATAGGATAAGAAGAATAACTTTTGCTGTAGTGCCATGAGGCCTTTCCTTTTCCATTTTATTCCTCCTTTTTTCTTAGAGAGTCAGAATTCTCTTTTACTTTAAGAATAGTTGCCAGTCCTCCAAGGAAAAAGATAAGTGTACTTAATACTGCTTTTCTTTGATTTCCGGTATATGAAGCAATAATTCCAAAGATGAAAGGTCCTACGATGGATGAAAATCTGCTGTATAATGAATAAAAGCCAAAGAATTCAGATTCTCTTTCCTTTGGAATGTTTAGAGCCATAAAACTACGGCTTGCAGATTGGCAGGCGCCCATAGCGATGCCTCCTGTAAGGGCTATAATAAAAAAAAGAATATGGTTTACTACTATATATGTCATTGAAATTACAGTAGTCCAAATGAGAAGTGTTATTACAATGACTTTTTTTGCCCCAATCTTATCAGTTAAAAAGCCAAACAAAAAAGCACCTGCCATAGCGCTGATTTGTATTGATAAAAATAATACGATTAGTTCATCGATTGTAAATCCAAGTGTTTGAGTCGCGAAAATTGAACTGAAATATATTACAGTTGCGATGCCGTCATTATATAGAAAAAAAGCAACAAGAAAAAGAAGAAGGTTTCTATGATTTGAAGCATTTTTTATTGTTCCAAAGACTCTCTCATAGGAAGAGATGAGAATATTGTTTTGTTTATAAGAATTTGTTTTTTTCGTAGAATGTTCTTTATAAAAGAGTGCAAGAGGAAGCATAAAAAGGAGAAAGAATATTCCTGTTAGGATGAAAATAATCTTTACATTTAGGATATTTCCTTCATTTATCCCATTTTTGAGGAGTGGATAGAAAAGTACAAGAGTAAAAAGTGCCCCAGCATATCCTGTTGCCCAACCAAATCCTGATATCTTGCCAATGTTTTCAGGAGATGAAACATCAGTTATAAGGGAATTGTAGAAGGTGAGGCTTAAACCATAAAAGACGTTTGCAATTATAAAGAGCACAGATGCCAATAAAATTTCATTTTTATTAGGAAGTGCAAGCATCATAGTAAATATAGAAGCTATTATTCCGGATATAATCAAAAAATTTTTTCTCTCCCTTTTTATATCAGCAGCGGCGCCTGCAAGAGGAGAAGAAAAAGCTACAATAAACATAGATAAACTTCCACACAAACCCCAATAGAAATCAGCATAAGGCGAACTTGAAGCGATTATTTTTCTGAAATAGATGGCATATATCAATGTGACAATCAATAGTGAAAAGAGGGTTTCTGATATGTCGTAGGAAAGCCATGATATGAGATTTTTAATATCTTGTACCTTTTTTTTCTTTTCCAAATCGGCAGTTGAATTATTCATAATCGATATTGAAAGATAAGAAAATCGTCAAAAATTT
>RFHX01000332.1 GCA_003695725.1 Candidatus Schekmanbacteria bacterium | reverse complement strand
ATATTAAGTTATCATTCATACCAAGCAAGAAAAAGAATTATATCTACCTCTTCTTTCATTGAACAATTGATTATCAATAACACCCGACATGATATGCTGAAGAATGATCGTGATGGAATAAATTACTTCTTCAAAGACATTTCAAAATTAGAAGACCTTGTTAACGCTAGCATAATGGATGATGAAGGTGTGATAAAATTTTCGACAAAAGAAAAAGCCATTGGTATGAAAATTAATATTAAGATGCTCAAAGACTATATTAAAGCTGGAAAAAATCTCGAATTCAAACATACAGGTGGAGACAACATTCTTTCAAGTATCACTGAGATAAAAGCTTTAGATGAATGTTATAGATGTCATAACAAGTCAAAAAAAGTTCTTGGTTATCTATCAGTCGATTTTTCTGCGAAGAAGATTGATGAAATACTGAAGTATGACAGGATAGTAATGATTATAACTGCAATTATTTCTATGTTTTTCATAGCCGCGGCATTATTTCTTTTTAACCATTATTTCATTTACAAGCGGGTTGGAAAAATTCAGAAACTGATTGAGGCAGTCAAAAAAGGAGAGCTTGATGCAGAGGAAAAATTTACAGGCCATGATGAAATAAGCGAGCTTGGTAAAAGTTTCAACAAAATGATGAAGGATTTAAAAGAGGCAAAGGAAAATTTAGAAGAAAAGCAGAAGGAAATATTGGCTCAATCTGAAAAACTTGCTTCCTTAGGACAGCTTGCGTCAGGTATTGCTCATGAAATTCAAAATCCCTTGGCAGGAATATCAGGCGCTCTTAGAGTTATCCAGTCAGAAATTAAAGCAATTACAAAAGATTCTGAGGTTGAAGGTATATTGGATAAAATCCTTTCTCAAATTGAAAGGTTATCGCGGACGACCAAAGATATTTTATCCTTTGCCCGCCCTTCAAAGCCGATGTTTGTGCCTCTGAATATAAATAAAGTGATTGAAAAAAGTCTTTTCTTTGCAAGGGAAGCCGCGAAGCAAAAGGGAGTTGAAATAGTTGAAAACTTATCGGAGAAATTACCTGAAATAAGTGCCGACCCCGAGCTTTTGAGACAGGTTTTTCTAAATATTATGCTGAATGGAATACAAGCAATGGATAGAGGAGGAGTTTTGACCATATCATCTAATTTAAATTCATCTCCCTCAGGCATTATAGTTGAAATAGCCGATACTGGATGCGGTATTCCTGAGGATGTTAGGAAAAATATATTTAATCCTTTTTTTACAACTAAACATCAGGGCACAGGATTGGGTTTGTATATTGTTAAGGGTATAATTGAAAATCATAATGGCGAAATTTCTGTGGAAAGCACAGTTGGCAAAGGAACTACTTTTAAAATTGTTTTGCCGCAAAATTTGAATGAATCAAGAGATAAAAATAAAGAAGAGATAAACAGTTAGTTTCATTTAAGGAGTTTTTAAATGGCAAGAAGAATAGCTGTAATTGATGATGAAGAGTTGATTAGATGGTCTTTACAGAAACAGCTTTCTGATAAGGGATTTGAAGTTGAGACATTCAGTAGTGGTGAAGAAGCAATAGATTTTTTCAAAAAGGGCGAGAGAGTAGAACTTATAATCACTGATTTCAAAATGCCGGGGAAGAACGGACTGCAGACAGTTGAAGAAATAAAGAAGATATATCCTAATATTCTTGCAATAATGATTACTGCCTTTGGGACAGTGGAAACTGCGGTAACTGCAATGAAACAGCGCTCGATAACGGATTATATTTTAAAACCGGTAAATTTTGATGAGCTTCTCCTTTCTGTGGAAAAGGCATTCGAAATAAGTGAACTTAGAAGAAAATATCAGAAATTAATTGATGAGAAAACAGTACCATTCGAATTTGACAACATTATCTGCAAATCTTCAAAGATGAAGTCTATCCTTGATATGGTGAAAGTTGTCAGTAGAAGTGATGCCACTACAATTACGCTAATTGGTGAAAGCGGTACGGGAAAAGATTTATTAGCAAGGGCAATTCATTATAACAGCCAGCGCAGGGAAAACCCCTTTATGGATATTAATTGCGCCGCACTGCCGGACAATCTTTTGGAGAGCGAACTTTTTGGACACGAAAAGGGGGCATTTACTGATGCAAAGACAATGAAAAAGGGACTCTTTGAACTTGCAGATAAAGGCACAATCTTTTTAGATGAAATAGGAGATATGAAGCAGGAGCTTCAAGCCAAGCTGCTGAGTGTCCTTGAAAAAAAATTTTTTAGACGAATTGGAGGCGTAAAGGATATTAGTGTGGATGTAAGAATAATTGCCGCCACAAACAGAAATTTGCGAGAGTTGATCGAAACCAAAGAGTTTAGAGAAGACCTTTATTATAGACTGAATGTAATAAATATTGAGATTCCGCCACTTAGAGAGAGAAAAGAGGATATTATGCCTTTAGTTGAATATTTTGTTGAGGATTTTAATAGAGCTTTCAAAAAAAATATTAAGAAGATAGCACCAGAAGTAAAAGAAGCCTTTTTAAATCATAGTTGGCCGGGCAATGTGCGTGAAATGAAAAATGTTGTGGAAAGATGTATTATTCTTGCGCAAGGCGATGAAATTACAATGAATGAATTGCCTCCGGAGCTTAACCCTTCTACAAAAAAGGTTCAAAAAAGCGATTTTAAAATCACGCTTCCACCTGAAGGGATAGATATAGAAGAGGTTGAAAAAGAGTTGATACTTCAGGCAATAAAAATGACTGATGGTAATCAAACGGCTGCTGCTGAGCTATTGAAAATTTCACGAGATGCATTTAGGAGAAGATTAGTTAAATACAATCTTATTTAAAATTTCTTTTAAGAATGGATTTATGTAGAAAATTTTGGCACATTTTTTGCATTGAAAAATCAAAAAGGGGAGAATTATCTTTACTTGACAAATGAGCATGAGAAAGATGAAAGGGAAATGATCTATGCCAGAGATTCTCGTTGTTGATGATGAAGAATTGATATGTTGGTCAATTAAAAGGGAGTTATCGAAAAGGGGTTATGAAATAGAAAGCGCTTTGAGTGGTAAAGATGCCTTAGAGAAGCTTGAGAAAAATCCCTTCAAGGTTTTGATAACAGATATAAAACTTCCAGATATATCAGGTTTCAATGTCATTGAAAAAGCTCGTCAAATTTCCAATTCTACAAAAATTATAGCCATATCATCATACCATTATGAAGGTGAAAAGCTTACTCTGTTGAAAAAATACAGTTGTGGATTTTTATCAAAGCCAATTGATATTAATGTATTGAATTCATTGATAAAAATGAATATAAAATCACCTAAAGAAGATAATAGACAGAAAGGAATGGGTGTCAAAATTGTAGATACCGATTATGATATAATCGAGATTTTGAAGGAGAAAAATATTGAAATGAAGTCTGCTAACAATGATTACTACGAGGAAAAAAGAGAGCATATAAGATACAAAGTACTTGTTGATGTTGTATTTAGTATCAATAAGCATTTTGTCCATTCTCGCACAGTCGATGTCAGTAAAATGGGAGCATTCATTGAAACAGAAATTGCACCTGATGAAGGAAGTGCAGTGAATCTTGATTTTTTCATTCCTGAATTTGATAATGGAATAAGTGCCCTCGCAAAAGTTATGCATATAACAATGTAAAACCCCCTCCTTTCAACCACAGTATTACTAATCAATGTGCTAAATCGCACAAAATAGAGAGTGTAATCGCACACTTTTCATATCTCTATGATATTCTCACTTTCAAGAATATTTGTTTCTTTTTTGAGAAAAAAAATTTCAAAAATAAGAAAACTTACTGAATTTTCTAACAATTTTACCTTATGAATTTTTTAATAACCGAAAATCCGAATTTTTGGCATAGAAAATGCTAATAGTGAAAAGCAGAAAACATCTTTTATATTTTTCAAAGGAGGGCGTTTTTATGAAGCACTTCAAATCTTTTAAAAAACTACAAAGGGGAAAGGAGGTGAAATGGATGAAAAAAGCTGTTTTGTTTTTAGCGATTGCAGGTTTGGTATTTTTCTTTGGCCCGGCAGCGAATGCAGGTGATTATCATGATGGAGCAAGTTTGATTTGTAACCAGTGTCATACAATGCATGCAAGCGCTGCTCACGATTATGGTTCAACAAGCGGTGGTTTCAGTTACACTCCTGCATCACATTTGTTGAAGGGCGGCGGATCACCTAATGACCTTTGTTTGTCCTGCCATGACAATGGAATCGGACCTGATGTAATGGGGACAAACGATACAGGTTCAACTCAGAGGTCTGCTGGCGCTCTCAACAAGGTCGGTGGTGTTGGTCCATATCAGGAGTATATGGGACATACAATCGGCAGTACAGCAACAGCTCCTGGCGGTACATGGAGCAATCCAAATGGTTTGGAATGTATCGATTGTCATTCCGAACACGGCAGTGACAAAGGTGCAGGCGATGTAGGCGGAAACACCAATATCGATAACTACAGAAACCTAAAACCGAATGCTGGCGGAGCTACACCAACATTAGGTGTCAGCTATGCGGCAGGAACGAACGACCTCTCAAGAGATATTTTTGAGACAGGCGTGGGTGTTCGCACAATTGCCGGTGTTAACCTGAATGAGCCAAATTCAAGTAAATCAGGCATAGCTGAATTCTGTAAGAAATGTCACACCGATTTCCATGGTGATGTTGGAGGAGCAGAGATAGGCGGAAGCGTATCGAGTGGAGCATTTATCCGTCACCCTGCGGCTGGTGTTGACATTGGAGCAATTGGCGGCGGACATTCCAGTCTTGCTCAGCTGAATTCTATTGCAAATCCTGTGAGAGT
>RFHX01000331.1 GCA_003695725.1 Candidatus Schekmanbacteria bacterium | reverse complement strand
ATTGAACACTTTTTAATATTTAATTAAGTTATTGATTAAATTAAGATAAATTACTTTTTTGACGCTTTTTTTCTCGATTTTTACAATTTAAGTGTCAGGTTTTTGAACACTTTTCATCTAACTCTTAATTTGAATTTTCTTTCATTCAAACTATAATTATATTGAATTACAATGAGTTAATAATGATTATAAGAATTATTCATCTCTTGGCATACTTATTGCATATATAATAACAAAACGAAAAGGGAGGGTTAATATTATGAATAAAAGAAAATTTCTTATACTTTTTTTCACTATGAGCATCTTTATCTTTTCTTTTTCATTTTCGAATGCAACTATTTTGCAGGATCATTTCGGGATCACACTAAGCGTAAGTGGACAAGATTTCGACAATTCGTGGGTGCCGACTCCTGCTTCGGCAGATTATTCCGTTGCTAATTGGGATACAGGAGGAATACATCCTTCTCCTCCGGGATGGGATAATGCAGAAGTATTCGATGTTGAAGCAATGTATTTAGATGATACAGCCACAGATGTTTATTTTGCAATTGTTACATCGATGAGAGAAGACGGCTTTCCGGGTGATATGTGGGGATATCCTTCTACACGAATTTTTGGTCCTGGAGATATTCGCTTGAAAATTGGCAATGGTCCATTACGGGAATATGGAATTGAAATTATCGACGATGCAAATCAGGGTGAAATTTGGAAGGACGCAACTTGGACTTTTGACCAAGGAGGAGCCGGTTATCCTATGGGATACCCTGATTCAGGCCACTATATGAAAACCAATATGCATGTTGGGACAGGCACAAAAACTGGAGATGTTTCAAATTTTGCTTATTACGACGCCGGTGTCGTGGAAAGAGGTTATGCAACCTATGTTATCGAAGGAATTATTCCAAAGGCGGCAATCGGGAATCCGGGAAAAAATACGAGCATAATTATGGAATGGTCTCCTGACTGCAATAATGATTGGCTCGATGTTGGACACAATATGGGCGGGTCAACCCCTCCTGTGCCTGAACCATCAACTATTATGCTAATTGGAATTGGACTTGTTGGTATGTATTTTGCGGGAAGAAAAATATAAAAAAGAAACTCCGCCTCATACATACATCATACTCATCTGCCCCTGATAAATTCATATATCAGGGGCTTTTTTGTGGCTGAAAGTCATATTGCCAATAGAGCTGATAGTTTAAACTCCATTATGCTGAATATCTTAATCAAGGCAGGTCATAGCCATTGAGGGAAATAAACAACAAAGAAAAGAGACTGTCCGGCAACTAAAAAGACAGTGCAGTTAAATGTCGAATAAGACAATAATTCTCATCAGCAAAGGCAGTTACGAAAAATGAATTTTGATAAATTTGGGAAAAACTATCTTTCAAAATGCACATCGACCTGTAGAGGCGGAGGCGGAGAATCTACGGCTTTATTACCAAGCACCGGTTTTACAAAATTCAGAAAATCTTCCCATGCCCCATCTTGAAGAAGAAGCGTGCCTATTCTTTTCCTCCCCTTCCCTTCGCCATTCGTTTTATACCATTCAAGGATTTTCTCTATAATAGAAGGGATTTCTTCATCTGTAACAAATTCTGCAATTCTACTGCCACAAAGAGGATGTCTCCCATGTTTTCCTCCAACTCTAACCTTCCATCCCTTTATATCCTCTTCCCATGCATCGGAGGGGCATGTTCTGATACAGTCTCCACAATGGAGGCATTTAGATTTGTCTATAATGGGATGCCCTGTATCCTTATCTGCTGTAATTGCACCCTCGAGGCAGGTGAATGAACAGAGACGGCAACCAGTGCATCTACCCTCATTCCAAAGAGGTTTTACTGCTCCCTGAAATCCCAGATCCATTTCATTCGTCCTTGGGCAATCTATTGGACATCCTGCAAAAGCAATCTTAAACTTATGGTTAAGTTCTCTGCCAAAAAAACGGCGGTTTACCATATCTGCCATTGCCTGAGCATTTGTAAGTCCATTGGGATTATATTCACACCCTGCACAGGCAGTCGGCACTCTTACTCGAGGACCGCAGGAGGCAATCTCCTGTCCTATTGCATCAAGCTCTGCCTTCAATTTGCCAAGGTCCTTAAAATTTACATAGGTAATCTCAATCGATTGGCGCACAGAGATATGGACATAATCGCCGCCGTACTTTTTTGCAATCTGAGCTATCTTTTCAAGTCTGTCAACAGGGACTCGTCCGCCGGGACACCGAAGACGAACGGTAAAAAGCTCTTTTTGCCTTTGTTTGATTACACCTCCTGATTTCAGAGTATTAAAATCGAGCTCACCGCTCTTTCCATCAATTTCTGCATCAATAACAACCTTTTGCTCCTTATCTTCAATAAATTTATCTGCTGACATCTCCTGCCTCCCTTTAAATAGAAAAAGACAATATATTTATGATTATGGTTATAGTTGGGAAATTTCTTTGAAAATTTTTTATTACTTTTGCCCTTCTAAATCAAGAATATTCTTAACTCTTTGGGTAGGAAGAATTTTAAATTTATATGAAAGATATCAACAAGTCTTCATTGAAAATATCTCATTTTATGCAAGCCATCTGAAAGCTCTATGCCTTCATCAATCCACAGCATAGGGGAAAATGATATCATTAACAAAGATGATTGTGATGAAGGCATATCAACAAAGGTCTTTGAAACCTTTGTAATTTCGAGTAGATATCATAAAATCTTTCCTTCAATCGATACAACGGCTTTTTCCAACGGTATGGTTTTCCCTGACTTTTCAAGTGCGCTATTTACTATCTGTTCCATTCCGAAACAGCATGGAACTTCCATATGAACCAATGTAATTTTTTTGATTGAATTCCTCTTGAATATCTCTGTAAACTTTTCCATATAGAACTGCGCATCATCGAGCTTCGGACATCCTATCAACAGCACCTTATCTTTCAAAAATCTTCTATGAAATCCCGCATAAGAAAAAGGCACACAATCAGCCGCAATCAATAAATGGGCATCATTGAAATAAGGCGCTTGCGGCGCAACAAGTGAAATCTGGACAGGCCAATTCCTAAGCTCTGAATTTTCCTTTATCTCTTCTGATGAGTGCGATGTTTCTTCATTTCGTGTAATTTCTCTTGCAACAGCTGATGGACATCCTCCTCCCATATGATTGTGCGTTCTGCTGTCTCTCTGCCTGACTTTTGGTCGATACTTCTTTCCCATACTTTCAAGACGCTTTCTTACTGCTTCCTCATCATAATCCTCTGAAACCTCTCTCTCTTCTACTCTTATAGCATCAAAAGAGCAGCTTCCAAGGCAATCTCCTAATCCATCACAATATTTTTCTGCAACCAAACGAGCTTTGCCGTCTATGATCTGAAGAGCGCCTTCATGACATTTTGGGATACAGTCACCGCAACCTGTGCATTTTTCTTCATCGATTATAACTATTTTTCTTTTCATTTTCTTGTCCTTTCCAATAAATTGTTTCTATTTTCATAATATGAAAAATAAAAATAATTCCTATGACTTATGTCATAAGCATCTATATTATATGATTATGGCGGTTAAATATTGGCAAAGGAGCTTCGATAAAAAATTAGAAAATCTCCCAATTTGACAAGAAAACCAATATTTCTAAAAATAGGAATATGAAATCTAAAAAAATGTCTTCAGATAAATCCATTCATTCTGATGAGATTATCAAAATTGCCACTGGATTTCATCTTTCAAAAATTCTCTTTGCCGCAGTAGAATTTGACATCTTTTCAAAGATTGGGAGGAAAAAGCTTCAGGCAAAAGAAATTGCCAAAATGTGCCGTCTTCCTGTAAGGTCAACAACGCGTCTGCTGAATGGCAATGTGGCTGTCGGTCTGCTCAATTATGAAAAGGGAAAATACAGCAACAGCAAAGTCTCTGAGAAATACCTGATTAGAGGAAAAAAAGAATATCTCGGCGACCTTATGAAGGCATACAACAATATCCTTTATGACAAGTGGGGAAATCTCGAAGAAGTAATAAAGAGCAATAAATTTCAACCTGTATTTGGTCCTCAAAAGGATACCATTGGCAATATCTCAAAAAACATAAAAATTGCTGAAAAAGCAATAATGGCACAGCATAATTACAGCATTAAACCGGCAGAAGAACTTGCATCAAAGTTTGATTTTTCAAAATACAATACACTCCTTGACCTTGGAGGAGGGTCAGGAATATTATCAATCACTGCAGTAAAAAAATATCCCAATCTGAAGGCAATTGTTTTTGATTTTCCACCTGTCTGCAAAATCACAAGGAAAGTTATTTCAAAGTATAAGGCAGGAACAAAAGTAAAGGTAATTGAAGGAAACATTCTGATAGATGATTTTCCAAAGGGAGCAGATATAATTCTCATTTCTGGTGTCCTCGATGGATACGATAGTAAAATCTGCAGAAAAATAATAAAGAAATCTTACGACTATCTGCCTTCAGGAGGAGCAATAATTCTGAAAGAATCAATCATTAATGATGACAGGACTTCACCTCTTTTCCCTGTCCTTTTTTCAATTGCTTTGATGATTGAGACTGAAGGTGGAGATGCACGGTCAAGAGGTGAAATGACGCAATGGCTCAAAGAGGCAGGTTTTAAAAAAATAAGATACAAGCCGTTGACAGGAATAAGCGGTAAATTTAGAAACTTGGGCTTTCTATATGCTGAGAAGTAAGCCGTCTTCTATCTTTCCTATCTCGTTGTAAAAAAAGAGTTGGTCATTCTTTTACAAAAGCGAGCCCTGCAATAGCCACAAAAGTCGTAATTAAGGAAAATATGAAAACATATTCCTTTCCAAAAGTTTGCCACAAAAAACCTGCTATCAATGAAGCAGGCAAGCTCAATAATCCCATCCCCATTTGAAGAGTGCCAAGAGCTGTTGCACGAATTTTTTCAGATGAAATTTTTGATGCCAGCGCCCTTACCGAAGGCTCAAATGCGGCAAGGTGAAAACCATATATTATAAAAAGTAAAAGAATTAGTAGTTTTCCATCTCCGACGAAAATGAATCCTAAACATAAAATCATAAATAGTAAAAAAGACCATAGCAATACTGCCTTTTTTCCAAATTTGTCCGATATTCTTCCCATCGGCAGGGACATTATTGAAGCTGTAAATGTAAAAACAAGATACAATAGAGGGATAGATGAGGTTTTAAAGTTTTCACCTCTTGCCGCCAACAAAAGAAATGAATAGCTGAAATTACCTAATGCAAAAAAGGATATAGAAAGCAGTAGGAAATAAAAATTTTTATCAAAATCTTTAAACGAAATTTTTATCCTTCTATTAATGCCCTTTCTTTGTTCACTTATAAATAAAACTATCAGTAAAAGTGAAAGAAGTGAAGGGAAAGCCGCCAAAAAAAAGAGTTTTCTGTAGCCAAGAATGCCAACGAGCAATACTCCTGCAATAACTCCGAGAAATGCTCCTAAATGATCCATCATCCTCAAAAAACCAAAATTTCTACCTATCTGCTGCTTTGAAGATAAATCAGCTATCATTGCGTCTCGCGGTGCCCCTCTTATCTTTCCGGCGCGGTCTAATGCGCGATAAGGGATCAACCACTGCCAAGATGAAGCCGTGGAATATCCCACTCGCGATATTGCCCCCATAAGGTAGCCCGACCAAATAAATAATTTTCGCCTCCGAATCTTATCTGAAAGATAACCCGACAATCCCTGTGATATAGAGACAAGGGCATTTCCCAATCCATCTAAAAAACCGAGAGCAATCATTGAAGCGCCCAAAACTTCGGTAACATAAAGAGGCCACAAGGGATAAATTATATCTGAACCAAAATCATTCAGAAAGGACGCAAGAGCAAAAATTAATATGGCGCGATTTTTTAGATTCTTCATTATTTTTTATACTGATTTAATATAAGAGAAGTATAAATCAGAGGAAGCCATTTTAAAAGATTATTAACTTTTTTTGATAATGCCAAAATACCGCCCTTCTGTGTATAGATT
>RFHX01000330.1 GCA_003695725.1 Candidatus Schekmanbacteria bacterium | reverse complement strand
TTTTAATTTTTTGAAGCATTTAATTGATTTACACTACAAAATTTAATATTTTAAAGAAAAATTTTTATAAGGAGTCAAAAGATGAAGCAAAAGAAAAACAGATATTTTATTTTTATTGCCTTTATTACAGTGGCAACTTTTCTACTTTTTTTTAGCAACACAATGAAAGCAGAAGAAAAAGAAAAATCTGACAAAAAGGAGAATCCTGTGGTATTAATGAAAACAACACTCGGAGAAATAGAAATTGAATTATATCCTGAGAAAGCGCCTGAAACCGTAAAAAATTTTCTTGCATATGTTAATGCAAATTTTTACAGCGGACTTATATTTCATCGCGTAATTCCTGGCTTTATGATTCAAGGCGGAGGCTTTTCTGCAAAGATGTTAAAAAAACCAACTAACCCGCCAATAAAAAATGAAGCAGACAATGGTCTAAAAAATGATAGAGGCACAATTGCTATGGCAAGGACACCTGAAATTGACAGCGCAACTTCGCAATTTTTTATTAATCTTGCGGACAATGATTTTCTAAATCATAAAGACGACACACCAAGAGGCTACGGTTATGCTGTTTTTGGAAGAGTTATAAAAGGAATGGATGTTGTTGATGAAATTGCAAAAGTCAAAACAACGACAATTGGTCCATATAAGAATGTGCCTGAAAACCCAATTACTATTTTATTTGCAAAAGAAATCAAATAATCGCAGGCCTATGACTTCTTTGCAGGGCTGACATAGATATTTAGTGACGGCTTCACCAAAAGTCATTCTCTTGTGCTGCATTTTACTCTTCACCACCATTGGCAAATATAGAATATTATATACGAGTCATTTCTCATCGCTGGCACATCGTGTATATCCTACTCTTTTCCTTGTGCCATCGATTTCAGTCATAAAAGAATACTGCCATTTACCAAGGGTCGAGATTTTTCTCTGATAGCTAGCTTTTGCTTAGCAACACTAACGGCTTTTCAAGAAGGATTGACAGGAATGGTATCTTTCCAACTTTTTGATTTTTTACAACTTTTGCCAAAAAAGAAAAAGATTAACATTTTTTCATTTGCTCATCTGTTCATTTTTTATTGACAAAATATTTATGTTCTAATATTTAGTTTTCTAAATATTTTTTAATAAAATATCTATGTGGAATTTTTTATGGGAATAGACACTTCAAATCTCACATTCTTTGTCGCTTTACAGGCATCTATATTGCTCGGACTTCTTCATGGAATCTCACCTTGCGGCCATTCATGGCCAATACTTGCCCCTTTTTGTATATCATCGAAAAATCTAAAAAAGGCCCTTACTATTTGCACATTTTTTTGCCTTGGCACAATAATTGCCTGTATCTTTTTAGGAGCCTTTCTTGGGCTAGTCGGAAATATTATCCCTCAAAAATGGGATGCCTACTTTGGAATGATAACTGCATTTATACTTGTAATCCTTGGAATCATAATGATTGTTAAACCTGAGCTTTTACATTTTGAAGATGAAGAAGAGCAGAAAATTGAAGAAAAAGCAAAACTTGCTTTAAGCGGAAAAGCAGAAGAAGCACTAAATGAAAAAAACAAAAAATTCAGGTATGGCGTTCAATGTGGTATGTTCTCGATTGGATTTATAAATATGATATTGCCCTGCCCTACGGCAAGCATAATGTATACCTATGCCCTTGTTTCAAAAAGTATAATTACAGGAACAACCATTTTTCTTTCATATGCATTGGCAACTTCTCTTGTACTTTTCATTATATCCTATCTGATTGGGAAAACGACTAAGTTCTTTAGAAATCTAAGTGATGAAAAATACGAGATGCTAATAAATAGGATAAGCGGCTTACTGATAATCGGCTTTGGTATCTATATGATATTTACAGAAAGCAAACTTCTTTAAATTTGTTTCGAAGACGCAAAAACTCATCTAAAAAAGAATTTCAAGATGTCTTTCTGCCCAATCCTTACCAAATAGTTTTATAGTATGAATAGCTCCAGGATCCTTTTCTTTATAAACTGCAGTATAATAATCCATAAATTCCTTTATCTTCTTTCTTGTTTCTTCAGGCACAGGCTCTGCCTTTTCTGCAAAATCCAGATATAAATCGAGATAGCTTAAAAAAGCTTCTTTGACTCTTTCCTCTTTTTCTTTCTCTGCCATACAATGAATTCCATAACCTGAGCGAAATTCTGCTGTCCATGTAGCTTTGAGGTGCTTGCTTTCAAGGTCAGAAAACTCAGAATGTAGTTTTTTCAGCGGCTCCACATATTTAGCCAAGTATTCATCTGTCCTTAAAACCGGTTTTATATCCAAGACTATAAGGATTTTCCCTTTTATCTCTCTGATATCATATGCAAAGATAGGAAGGTCATATTTTTCATCCGAAAAAATTGTGCCTGCATATCCATAGCCAATAGAATCGTTCCCTCCCTTGCCAAGACAAATTTTTCTAAATTTTTCACTCCTTCTCAACCAAGTATAGCTTGTATAATCTTCTCCACCATCTGGATTTGGTACTGTCTTCTCCAAAAGGTCAGCATCTATACCTGTAATTTCTTCTGTTGTAATATTTCTTTCCTTAAGTTTTTCTTCAATGAGAGCTGTGCAATCTATATTCATCTATACCTGCCTCCTTACTTAATTTCTGTATTGAGTGCTCACTCAATTACGATTAATAGCTTAATAAACAGTTTCTGACAAGTCTTTTTTAAAAAATATTATTCCATTTTTTATCCTACAATCTAAAGTA
>RFHX01000329.1 GCA_003695725.1 Candidatus Schekmanbacteria bacterium | reverse complement strand
TTGATATGCGGCACTGGAATAGTCAATTTTTTAAATGAAAACAGTGAAAACCGATTTTCAGGAGAAGATATAATCGATTCTTTTTTATTATTTAAACCGACCATACCTTCATCTGCCCGAACAATGACAATTCTATCGAAAATAATGTATGACTCTGAGTTGTATCCTTCATCTGACTTGTCAATCGATACTTCAAATCTTGATTTATTATTCAGAAAACTGTCACCTATGTAAAACACTTCGTTTTTTTCGCTCATTTCAACAGGAGTAACCCTATTGAGTAATTTGCCATTTACCACAAAATTTACAGCTTTCAATGAATTAGGATTTCCTTTAAACGAAAGATTTGAATAAATATGATAATATCCTTCCTTAATATTGACATCCTTGAACAAGACGGTATTCAAAGATTTTTTGAATAAAGGAAATACCATAGCTAAATTTCCGTAAAAAAAATCATTGAAATACTTTTCATCTATTGACCAATGAGCATAGGCAGGAAACCATAGATTTTCACTATCGTCGCCAATTTTATAGAAAGATTCGGCTTCAAATACATAATCCATTGCCTCGAATTTGTAATTGAGCTCGAGAGCCTTATTGGACAAGTTTCTCAAAATTACTTTCTTCGGCATCTTTTTTGAAAATAGATTATCAAAATATACCTCTACAAAATCATATCCCCTTCTTCCCATATAAGGAGAGACCTCAATGCTTTTTCTTGTATAGAGTGGTGGATTTTCAATATCCATCGCAAAAGGACAATGAAGAATGATAATAGTCGAATTATCATATATACGATCGAGGAGGGGAGAAGAAAGCATCTCCCGGTGCATTCTCGGAGGATATCCTCTATGCCGCTCTATCATATCTCTATAAGTATAATAAATGCCATCAGCTTCCTCATATCCAGGTATTACGAAATATGATAATTTGTTCTTTTTTGACACAGAAATATAATTGCCAGCAAGAAGATCGATTCCGTCTGAAAAGGGCAGATTTCTCAGATCCAAGCTGTTTTTCCCTTCAAGAATGCCAAATGGATTATTTTCATAAATTATTCCTTTTGCTTTCTCAGAAGATGGCAACTTCTCTATTGCAGAAATATAAGGCATAATTGCAGAAGATAAGAGATTTATCCTCGAATTGGATCTCTTCAGACCATCGATACTAAAACTTAGAAGAATCAAAAAAAGGAAGAAATAAATCATATAATTTTTAATTTCCCTTCTTCTAAAGTATAAAAAAGAAATAATTAAAGAGGCACTAAAACTCATAGAAATATATATTAACATTTTCAGAACACCAGACACTGATGATACTTCTGTTTTAAAAATTCCTATAAAATAACCTCCACTGAAAATCCACATCGATGCCGCCTGTGCTCCAAGAAGTGTTTTTGCAAAATCAGATTTTGCAAAATTCATTAGTTGGTCAAGAGTATGAGAAGCAATGATACATAAAAAAGGGATAGCCGGAACAATAATGCGAGGAAAATGATGACCCGGATTAATAATTAGCAAAAAAACAAATGATGCAGAGAAGAAAAAAACAATAAAGTTAGGTATAATTTTCTCCTTTTGTTTGAAGCAAAAATAAAGAAATATTATGAATAAAGGGAAAAACAAAAAACCCGAATCAAGAAAGTGATGTTCAACATTTTCCCATTTTTCAAGATAGGCAAAATCCTGCGACTTCAACCACTCAGGCATTCCAAAATCTCTAAAAAAGTAAAAACCCAATTTTTTTATTCGCAAATAGAGAATTGGTATAAAAAAGATTATGCCTGAAAAAAGATATAGGAAGGGATAAAATGGAGAGATATCTTCATCATATTTGATAATTCTCAAAAAAGAAAAAGACAAAAAAATTAATCCAACTGCAAGAAATGAAAATATTGAAAATGTTCTAAAACCGAAAGCAACTGGTATGCATAATGCAGCAAAAATGGAAAAATAGGTTTTTTTATCCATCATTCCCAACAGCAAAAGATATGCCGAAAGCATAATAAAAAAGGAAAGCATCATATAGGGCTTTGCCATTATTGAAAAAAGGATATTGAGAGGTGAAAAAGCAAGAAAGAAAGCAGCTAAAAGAGCTGTCCTTTTATTGTATGCTTTAATACAAAAAAGATAGAGAAGAATAAGAACGCCAATAGATGCAATAGTATCGCCAAATTTTCCAATCAATATACTTTCACCAAATATTCTGAATAGAAAAGCATTCAAGATTGTTGCCGAAGGACCTTCAGGAGGAATTATTCCAATTTCATTGAAAACTCTCGCATTGAGCAGTGCAATCGACCCATCAGTTTCGAGAAGTGGAGTTGTAAGACAATAATAACTTCTTAAAGAAATGCCGCAAATTATGATTAATAGTAAGACAACATATGAGTTTTTTTTGTCCTTTTCCATATAAGAATCAAGTAATCACCTTTAAAATATACATCAATAGAACACCTACCGTAAGGATCACAAAATTCAGTGCATTTCTTTCATTATGCGTTTGAGGAATAAGGTCGGATGCTGATATATAGAGGAAAAACCCTGAAGCAAAAGCAAGAAGTGCTCCCACAACTGTTTCCTCAATATTTTTGAAAAAAATTCCAACCAAAAAAGTTCCCAGTGGGGTAGCTAATGAAATAACAACAGAATAGAGAACAACTTTTTTCAGAGATTCTCTTGCATGGAAAAGAATGCCTGCAATTGCAATCCCGTCAGGCACCTTATGGGAAAGCACAGCCACAACTGCTAAAAATCCAAGCCGCGCATCTATCTCAAATCCTGCGCCAATTCCTATACCATCGAACATCGAGTGAATAAAAAGGCCAACGACTGCAAGCATCCCAAACTTATGATGTCTCTCTCCTGATGGCTCTTCATCTGAATGGGAGTGAAAAAGAAATAAAGATTCGAGAAGATAAAATGAAATAAACCCACCAAGACAATACCACAGGGCATTTTCATTTATTTCGATTGACTCAGGCAATAAATGGATAAAAACTATGCCTAAAAAAATTCCACCTGAAAGACTTATCAATTTGATTGAATTAGTCCTCGCCCATTTCTCCTTCCATAAAAGAAGAAGCATACCAATCAATGAGCCAACAGCCGCAATGAAACTGTAGAGGAAAGCTGTTCCCTGCAAAATTTAAATCTCCAAAATCATTTACAATTCTTTCCCAATAAACTCAAAACCTCTTTTCATAGCAAATCCAAAAACTTCTCCAAATTGTTCTATTATATCCCTTTCAACATCCTCAATGGAAGGAGAGTTTTTTCCAAGAATTCGCTCAATCGATGTTACACCTTTATCATCAATTCCGCAGGGCCTAATATATTTAAAATAGTCAAGATTGGTTGAGACATTCAGAGCAAAGCCATGAAAACTTATCCATTTTTTTACCGCCATCCCTATGGCTGCAATTTTCTCATTACCAACCCATACTCCTGTTAGTCCTTTTATCCTTTTACCATCTATTCCGTATAATCTTATCACCTTTATCAATACATCTTCAACAGAGCGCACAAGTTTATGAATATCACGATTTTGATTTAGGTTTAAAATCGGATATCCCACAACCTGTCCCGGACCATGATAAGTGATATCACCACCGCGTTCAACATTATACAAACCTATTCCCTTTTCTTTAAGAAATGATTCCTCCACTAAAAGATTTTCTTTTTTTCCTCTTCTACCTAAAGTT
>RFHX01000328.1 GCA_003695725.1 Candidatus Schekmanbacteria bacterium | reverse complement strand
GGGATAAGGAGTTGAATGTCGTTAAAGGATTTTCTAATCACTTGATGAAATTTACGAATACTTAACAGTCTCCTCAATGTCTTCTCCCAAATAAAGCTCCATTAAATTTTTTATTGACAGACAACTAAATTTTATATTAATAATAAGACTTGTTTAGTCCTGTTTTAGTATGTTGGATTGAACATAAAAAATATCTGACATCTTTTAAGATTGTGTGACTAAATGAGAGTAAATCATCTCTCGAATATTCACACGGCTTATTAAAAAGGATAGATAATTTGCTTAAACTTAAAAGAGAAACAGATTATGCTGTCCGCTGCATCCTTCACATTGCAAGAAAAAAGAATCGCAAAATATCGAATGTTGCAACAATATCCGAAGAAGAAGATATCCCAACAGCTTTTGTAGCAAAAATACTTCAGCGTTTGACAAAAGGAGGCATTGTTGAACCAATAAGAGGAAAAAAAGGCGGATATAAACTCAAATTGGCTCCAAGCAGAATTACACTTTTTAAAGTAATAGAGATAATGGAAGGTGTACCTGAAATAAATATTTGCTTAAGCAATAATTTTGAATGCCATAGAAAACCTACTTGTCCATTCCACAGAGTCTGTAAAGAAATTCAGGAAAACTTAATCAAATGTTTTAAATCCTATACTTTTACAAAAATTTTAAAAAATACCGGAGAGTAAAGATGAATGGGAATGTTGATTATGATTTTTCAGCGTCAAAAGGATTTATTCTTTCATCAATCTTCTGGGGTATTGTCGGGATTCTAATCGGCATCTATCTAAGTTTGGAATTGGTGATGCCGGGAATGAATTTTGCCCCATGGATTACCTATGGGCGCCTGCGGGTTGTCCATACAAATGGACTTGCCATAGGGTTTGCAGTTGGGATCATCATAGGTCTCTACTATTATATCGTGCAGAAGCTCACAAGAGCATCACTCTATGCTCCAAAACTCGCAAAATTCAATGTTTATCTTTTCAACATTGCAGTAGCATTGGCAGCACTATCACTTTTTGCAGGAATGAATACATCAAAGGAATATGCCGAATTAGAATGGCCACTTGACATCGTTGTTGTAATCATCTGGGTTATCTTTGCCATCAATATATTTGGAACAATTTTAAATGGTAGAGAGAAACATCTCTATGTTACAGCATGGTATTTGATTGCCACAGTAGTAACTATCGCTGTTCTTTACATAGTTAACAATCTCGAAATTCCGGTCTCTCTGTTCAAATCGTACAGCGTATTTAGAGGAGCAAACGATGCAAATGTAGAGTGGTGGTATGGACATAATGTAGTAGCATTTCTTTTTACAACTCCAATAATAGGATTCTTCTACTATTTTCTCCCTGTATCTACTTCATTGCCCATATACAGCCATAGACTCTCGATAATAGGCTTTTGGTCGCTCCTTTTTGCCTATCTATGGACTGGAGCGCATCATTTGATTTATACACCAATGCCTGATTGGATTGAGACTGTGGCTATTGCTTTCAGCATCTTCTTGATTGCTCCCTCATATGCAACAGTAATCAACTGTGTCTATACGATGAAGGGAAATTGGGATAAGATGCGCACCAATTACCTCACCAAGTTTTTTGTAATCGGTATGCTCTTTTATGCCCTTCAAACACTTCAGGGACCTTCTCAGTCCATCAGGTCATGGAGTAGAATCGTTCACTATACTGACTATATTATCGGCCATGTCCATATGGGCACTATGGGCTGGGTAACATTGACAATATGCGGAGGTGCCTATTATATCGCCTCCAAATTAAACAAAAATGGACTTCATAGTATAAAGCTTGCCAATACCCATTTCTGGCTGGTCTTTATAGGACAACTTATTTACACAATCAGTATGTGGATTGCAGGTATTGCCGAAGGGTTTAAATGGAAGGCAGTAAATCCTGATGGAAGTTTGGTTTATACATTTATGGATGTAGTGAATTTTACAAAGCCATATTGGGGAGCAAGAGCCATAGGAGGAATAATATATTTCATTGGCTTTGTCATATTTGCTTATAATATCGTTATGACCTTTAAATCATCAAAGGAGGCTGTCTGATGGCTATTGAAGAAAAACCTGTTCTCCTTACAGTTGCTGCGCTCATAGTTATTCTAATAGGCACAATCGTAACAATGGTTGTTCCTTACTTTATGACTGATATGATGACTCCTCATAATGAAGAAAATATGCCTTACACACCTCTTGAACTCGAAGGGAGAGACATATATATCAGAGAAGGATGCAACAATTGTCATACACAGACGGTAAGGCCCTTGCCTGATGAGATATCGAGATATGGAGATTATTCAAAGATATGGGAGTTCGAATACGATGCTCCCTTCCTTTGGGGCTCGAAAAGGACAGGACCAGACCTTGCAAGAATTGGCGGTAAATATCCTGATAGTTGGCATATAGAGCATATGAAAAATCCAAGAAGTATCGTTCCAGATTCTATAATGCCATCATATGCATTTCTTGCTGAAAGACCTCTGGATACATCTTTAACTTTAAAGAAGATGGAAACATTGGGATATCCTTACACAGAAAAAGAATTGATGGCTCTCGAAGGCAAAACCGAGCTCGATGCATTGATTGCTTATCTACAAAGACTTGGAGTTTCAGGCAAGCCGAAGGTTGTTTCGACTGCAGAAAGTATAATTCCGGAAGGTGCAGAAAACCCCTTTGAAGATGACAGTCAAGCAATAGCCGAGGGGAAAAAAATATATATGAAAAGATGTAAATCCTGTCATGGAGAAGATGGTAAGGGAAAAATCGGTCCCAGTTTGGTTGACTCATTTTGGAAATACGGAAATTCGGACAGAAATATTTTTATATCAATTTATGATGGCAGGCCTAAGGGTATGCCGAAATGGGGTAATAAAATCAGTGTTGATGACACTTGGAAAGTTGCCGCTTACATTCATTCAATAGCGCAAGAAAGCGGGGCTACAGAGGAAGCCGCTAAGGTGAAACTGCCTGAAGGTGCAACAAATCCTTATGCTGGTGAAAAATCTTCAATTGACCATGGCAAAGAAGTTTTCGCTGTCAATTGCGCTGTCTGTCACAATAAGGATGCCACTGGCAAAATTGGTCCAAATCTTAGAGATTCGGAATGGATTTATGGGGGAAGTGATAAGGATATGTTTGAAACTATATACAACGGTACACCCAAAGGTATGCCCACATGGGGGAAAAAGCTTTCTGATAAAGACATTTGGGATGTCATAAACTTCATAAAATCATTGTCTTGAGATGGATATTAATCAGATATCATATTTGGGAATTATTTTTAGCTTTGCTGTTGTATTCATAGGGCTTGTTGTCTATTATTTCAATAATGGAAGAAAGGAAAGAGTGGAAAAGCCCAAATATAGAATAATAGATAT
>RFHX01000327.1 GCA_003695725.1 Candidatus Schekmanbacteria bacterium | reverse complement strand
TTTTTACATTGGGTTTTCTTATCTATTCAAACACCTTCAAAGTGCCCTTTCTTTATGATGATGTGAGAATAATATCTAACAACCCAAGCATCAGAAAGCCTTTGTCTTCGCTATCTTTTCTACAAGGAGAGGGGAGTAACAGGCCCTTGTTGATGTTTAGTTTTGCTCTGAATTATGCTTTTGGCAGATTAAATGTATTTGGATACCACATTGTAAATCTTATATTCCATATTATTAATTCCTTTTTGGTATTTCTCATTTTGCATTTGATTTTCAAGTTTCATATCAATAGTGGTGATGGAGGGGCTGATGAAAATTATTCTTTCTTTTCAAGTATGGCTGGGGCGCTGTTTTTCCTCTGCAACCCGTTGGCAACTGAATCAGTAACATATATTTCAAGCCGCTCATCTCTATTAAGCACAACTTTTTTTCTATCTGCTTTTGTTCTTTTTATATTGGGGAGGAATAAAGGCTCTTTTTTACACTATCTTCTTTCTTTCCTTTTATTCCTGCTGGGAGTTGGTTTTAAAGAAACTGTTTTGGTTTTTCCATTTATAACTGCCTTGTATGAAATTTTCTTTTGTAAAAAAGGAAACAAAAAAACTCTTTCTTTTTATATTCCTTTGATTCTCGCAGTGTTCTTCATAGTTGCCTTTAGATATACTTTTGTATTTTCTCTTTCAAGTCCTGACAATACTAAAAGAAACATTGTTCATCATATCCTTACTGAGTCAGCACTGATTCCATATTCTTTATTGAAAACCTTTTTGCCTTTCAATTTGAACATAGACCATAGTTTTTCACTTATTAAATCTCCTTTCAGCATTGAGTTTCTTTTAGTTCTTTTAGTATGGATTATAATTTTTTGGTTATTGGGAAAATTATCGACTACATTAAATGGTTCTGCCTTCTCGCTTTTCTGGTTTATCCTTTCTCTTTCTCCGCATTTATTGATAAGGTTGAATGACTTGTATGCTGAGAGATGGCTTTATCTTCCAATGATTGGTGTAAGTTTTTTGATTTCAGAGCTTCTCTTTTATTTTTTCCGTAGCAGATACTCGAAGCATTTGATTATTTGCACAGTGTTGATAGTTTTATTTTTTTCAATAGGCACATTTGAACGAAACAGCATTTATAAAAGCGAGATCACTCTTTGGAAAGACGCAGTGAAAAAATCTCCATTAAAGGCAAGGCCACATAACAATTATGGTTATGCTCTCCAGAAGGCAGGTTTTGTGGATGAAGCAATTAAAGAATATCTCATTGCATTGAGAATCAATCCGTTATACATCGAAGCCCATAACAATCTTGGAGCCGCTTATGCTGAAAAAGGTTTGTATGAAAGAGCAGAATATGAATTTAAAAGGGCTATTTCGCTTAAAGGTGATTCACCAAAAACCTATAACAATTTAGGTATGCTTTATCAGAGACGCGGCTTGTTGGATTTGGCTATAATCAAATACAAAAAGGCAATAAGATTGGATCCAAGTATTGCAGAGGTGCATAACAATCTTGGTTATGCCTATTTAAGTAAGGGGATGACTAATATGGCATTGGAGGAATGTAAAAAAGCAGTTGAATTGGATAAAAATTTCCCTGAGGCCTATCACAATCTTGGGCTCTGCTATGAAGCAAAGGGGATGATCGATGAAGCTGAAAGAAGCTATGAATATGCATTGGCATTGAATTCTAACCTTTTATTAACCCATATCCAGCTTGGTAAAATCTATTTGAAGAAGGGATTAAGAGAGAAAGCATTGCTTCATTTTGAAACTGTTTTACAAAAGAAGCCGAATTGGAAAGGACTCAATAAAGTCGTTGAAGATTTGAAAATCAATCGATGACAGCTTGATATTGCTTTTTCTTTACAGATTATGCCTTATACTTGACCCTTTGATATTTTTTTTGTTAGAAAATTCTTAAAATATTTTTTCTTTCTAAAATAAAAAGATGAGTGCATCAAAACAGAGAGAGCGTTGGGCAACCCGCATAGGGCTTATTCTTGCTGTAGCGGGAAATGCAATAGGTTTAGGGAATTTTCTCCGCTTTCCGGTGCAGGCTGCTTCAAATGGCGGCGGCGCTTTTATGATTCCATATTTTCTTGCCTTTGTCCTTCTTGGCATTCCTCTTATGTGGATTGAATGGACAATGGGAAGATACGGTGGCATGAAGGGGCATGGTACGACTCCGGGAATCTTCGATTCGATGTGGAAGAATAGAATCTCAAAATATATTGGAATATTTGGAATTTTTCTACCACTGACTGTGGCAATATATTATGTCTATGTCGAATCGTGGACATTGGCATACAGCTTCTTTTCGGCAACAGAAAAATATGCAGGAATAACATCACGAGAAGGAATGGGGGCTTTCTTGTCTGGTTATCTTGGAAATCCTAACGAATATTTTTCAGGCATTGGTACGGCTTATATTTTTTTCCTCATTACTATTACAATAAATGTCCTCATAATGTATCGCGGTATAGCCAAAGGTGTTGAAGTGCTTGCAAAGATAGCTATGCCTGTCTTATTTTTCTTTGCCATTCTTCTTGTCATAAGAGTTTTTACTCTTGGTACACCTGATCCGGCATATCCGGAGAGGAATGTATTGAATGGTTTAGGATTTATTTGGAATCCTGACTTCAGCCAACTTGGAAATGGTAAAGTTTGGCTTGCCGCAACAGGACAGGTTTTTTTCACTTTGAGCATTGGATTTGGAGCAATTCAAACATATGCAAGCTATCTAAGGGAGAAGGATGATGTTGCATTGAGCGGATTGTCCACATCAATTTTTAATGAATTTGCAGAGGTTATTCTTGGCGGTTCGATTGCGATTCCTGCTGCCTGTGCATTTTTCGGTATTGCGGCTACACAGGAAATAGCACAAAGCGGCGCTTTTGGCCTTGGTTTTCAGTCGATGCCTCTTGTTTTTGGATATATGCCGTACGGCAATTTATTAGGTACAATTTGGTTTCTTCTTCTCTTTTTTGCAGGAATAACATCTTCTGTAGCGATAACGATGCCAACAGTTGCTTTTCTTCAAGATGAGCTGGGTTTTTCAAGGAGAAAAGCCGTAATTGCTACATGGACATTCATTTTCATTGCTGTCCAACCTGTGATATTTGGTGCAGGGTTTTTAGATGAGATGGATTTTTGGGCAGGCACATTGGGAATAGCTGCATTTGGATTTTTTGAGGTTGTGATATTTTCGTGGTTTTTTGGAATAAAAAATGGCTGGGAAGAGCTTCATCGGGGAGCGGACATTAAGATACCGAAGGTTTTTTATTATATTATGAAATATGTAACGCCTGTTTATCTTTTCATTCTTCTTGTTGCATGGACTATTCAACAGGGCCCATCAGTTTTAATGATGGAAGGAGTTCCTCCAGAGCAGGTGCCTTGGAAATGGGGAGCGCGTGCTCTGATGTTGGGAATTATCATCTTTCTTATCCTTACAGTTAGATATGTGTGGAAGAAGAGAGAGGAAGAGAAAGGAGGAGAATGATGACAACTGCTGGGTGGATTCTTTTTGGAATTGCTTGGGGCGGAATAACAGCGGCTTTCATTTATTGTTTTGTAAAAATCCTAATTAAAGAAAACAATAATACAAAATAGTTCTGAATTGACATATATATCCAAATATCTTATAAAATAATTATAAATAATAGTTTTCGATTTTTCCCCTTTGAGAATGATGATATGA
>RFHX01000326.1 GCA_003695725.1 Candidatus Schekmanbacteria bacterium | reverse complement strand
TTCATAGAGAGAATAAAGTGAAAATTGTGCCGCTGAAAAACTGTAATAAATTTCTTCATTGATTATTTTATTTTTCCAAAGGTAATCAAGATTATATTGAGATGAAGCAACAATTCTCAACTCAACCTCTTTCCCAATTTTTTCTGAAACCTCTTTATAACGAAGCTTATCAATAAGATAGCCTATTTCTTCATTTTCAAGAGGTGTAATCAAGTCAATATCATTGATAAAGAGTGTCCCACATACATTTTTTTCCTTTTGCTTCCTTATTTTTAAATATTCAAATATCCCTTCATTCCTTTCAAAACCGCAATCATACATCAAGAAATCAAGATCTTTCATTGCTGAATTATAATGAATCAACCGTGCAATATCTCCTTCTCGCATTCCCAATTCCTTTTTGAAAAAAAGGGGAAGTGTTGTCATAGTAAAGTTCAAAAATTGGGATTTTGAAGGAATTTTTATAAAGGGCATCATATTTACAAGAAACTCTTTATTGCCGGGACCAACATCATTTAAATTAGAAATCTTCTTTGAAATGGCTGACTCTTCGATTATTTCATCAATAATATTTGGTAAAGATAAAAGCGATTTTGCCTTTCTTGTAAGAAAATGGATATTTCTTAAAGGGACATAAGGAATATACTCTTTGCTCTTCTCTGGAAAAATAAAAATTACCGCTTTGCCTTTCAAAGAAAGGAAAATTTTTTTAAAATTTGGAATTGCAAGGGGAAGCTCTTTATCCGATCCAATTATGACTAAATCTTCATTTATATCAACAAGAAATTTTTCAAAATTGTCTTCTACTTTCTTAACAGTTAGATCATAATCATTTTTCAATATAATTCTTGCAGATTCCAAAAAAATCTCTGTATCATCTATTATCAATATCTTCTTTATCATTTATGTCCTATCACCTTTTCTTCTATCTAAAACAACAGGATTTACAGGAATATTTATGTAAAAACTACTCCCCTTTCCAACTTCACTTTCTGCGCTTATAGTGCCCATATGCTCATCAATGATTTGGTGGCATATTGAAAGGCCTAATCCCGAACCCTTTTCCTTCTTTGTGAAAAAAGGATTGAAAATATTTTCTAAATCCTGTTTTTCAATGCCAATTCCGGTATCTGAAATCTCAACCTGTACATATGTTTGATTATCTACATTTATATTTCGCGTTGCAATTTTTATTTTTCCATTTTCGGGTGTTGCATCAATAGCGTTTAATATTATGTTTAAAAAAACTTGTTTTATCTGCTCTTTATCTACATTGACACTTTTAAGATTAACATCATAGCGTTTTTCAACTTGAATGTTCTTTTTCTTTATCTGATTTTCGCATAAGAAAACTATATCCTCGAGAAGTTCACTCAAGTTTTCCTCAGCAAACTTAGGTTTTGATGGTTTTGAAAAATCAAGTAGAGCTGTTAGAAGTCTGCTTATCCTTTCAACTTCACCAGTTGTAATTTTCAAAAAATCGGTTCTAAACTCTTTGTCATTTATTCTTTCTGGAAGAAGCTGGAGAAATGTTTGTATCGACACTAAAGGATTTCTTATTTCATGAGCCATTCCTGCAGCAAGCTGCCCAAGAGATGCCAAACGGTCAGACCGTCTCATTCGATTCCTTGATTCCTTTAAACTCTCGTATAATTTTGCATTTTCCAAATAAACGGCAAATTGATTTGAAAGGGTTTGAAAGAGCTTCAATTCGTTTTCATTATATATTTCACCTGTCATCTTCTTGCCCATACATAAAGACCCAACAAGCTTTGACCTTGAAAGAATGGGAACACATACTTCTGCTTGAAGTTCATTCATTTTTTCAATCAAATAATCTTTTCTTGGAACATCAAAGCTGTCCATTATCTCTTCCTTAACAGCAACTCTGCTTCTCTTTTGCAGCCAATCGAAAAAATAATCATCCTTAGGATATACCCGTTCAGCGCTATTGCCATTCAATCCATATGAAGATTCAACTTTAAACTCATTTCTCTCTTCATTGAGTAAAACAATGCACGCATAATCGATATCGAGTTTTTTAACGAGAGTTTCAACCAGTGTCCGCAGAAGAGGTGCTTTTTCCAAAACATTCACCATCGCTTCACTCAAATTGTGAATTGTCTCTTCATGGTTCAACTGTTTTTTGAATAGAAGGTTTTCCAAAGTTTTCTCTGTGCCCACCTTGACTCTCGGGAAAATAAGCCCCACAAGGACAAAGAGAATAAGCGCTATTAAACTGAAAGTTAAATCAACAACACCGAATATTTTCTTTTGCATCCAGACAATAATTGCAAAGCAGGGAACAATTAGTATTAAAACTATGAAAGTATAAGCCAAGCTCTTTTTTATTACTATGCTGATATCAAGGAATTTATACTTTATGATTGCATAGCTTATAATCAGCACAAAAAGCGCTGTAAAAGGAGAAGCTATAGGCAAAACACTATCAGATACAAGAGGAAAAAAAGAAGTGAGGCCACTCAAATATCCAAAAACAGAAGCGATAAAAAGATATTTCAGCTGATTCTTTCTTATAGCCATTTCCGTAACAAGATATTCTGAAACAAGCTCATAAAGAATAAGCATTGCTACGGAAATGAATACGATGAAATGGATTATATATGCCTTTTCAGGCACTTCATAAAAACCTATGACTGCCCTTTTTTCAACACCGCTTATAAAGTACGGTGTAAAACTTAAAACAAGTTCAATGAAGCCTGCAATATAGACTGAAATAAGTACATATCTTCTTTTATGGACCTTGTTTATGAATGCCAGAATAAAATGAATACTAAAGACAGGAATAAAAATGGCGCCGGCATAGATTATCCTGCACCAATAAAGGGCTTGTGCTGAATTTTCTGCAATAGATATGCTAAATCGGCCAAATTGCCAAAGAGAAGTTGCAAGACATAGAAGAAGCCAAAGAAGATTGGCAATATTTTTTCTGTTTTTCCAATAAACAAAAAAACCAGAAGCTAAAGTAAAGAAAGTGCCTATAAGAAAGCCAAGGGAATAAACGCTCATCTTCTATATTTTTTTAAAAATACAAACTGCATTATAGCCGCCGAAACCAAAAGATATTTTCATCACATAATTCAGTTCCTTCTCTTCTCCTTCTGCTGAAACAAAATTAAGATCGCATTCGGGGTCGCGCTCTGTAAGGTTCAACATTGGATGCAGAAAATTATTCTCCATCATCATAAGGCATGCTGCAATCTCAAGAGCTCCGCACCCGCCCATTGCGTGTCCTGTATATGGTTTCGTTGCGCTCACAAAAATTTTGCTCGCAAGCTCTCCAAAGACATTTCTTATTGTTAGGGCTTCAGCCCGGTCATTATGGATTGTTCCGCTTGCGTGGGGATTTATATAGTCTATCTTTTCAGGATTCACTTTGGCATCTTTAAGAGCAATCCTTACTGCATTTTCTGCCTGTTTAGCATCAGGCAATGGAGTCATCACATGATATGCATCTGCAGTTGCTCCATAACCGAGAACTTCTGCATAAATCTTTGCCCCCCGCTTTTTGGCTCGCTCATATTCTTCAATAACAAAAAGAGAAGACCCCTCTCCAAAAACAAGACCATCTCTTTTTATATCAAATGTCTTATACGCCTTCTTTGGATCGCCGTCTGATGTCGTAAGGAGATTGACATTTGCAAAGGTACCTATTGCAAAAGGAGTTATAGGCGTCTCAGAGCCGCCTGCAATCATTATATCGCTTCTTCCTGTCTTAATCATTTCGGCTGCCTCGCCAACTGCTGAAGTCGAAGATGCACAGGCCGTTGTTATGGTACAGCAGGGGCCTGAAATGCCAAGATTAATCATAATTTGGCTTGAAGCAGAACTTGGTATAATCGAAGTTGCAAAAAAAGGGTTTATCCTGCGATATCCCTTCTCCAAAAAAATCGCATGCTGCCTTTCTCCTATTGCAAGGGCACCTACAGAAGTTCCTACAATTACTCCCATTCTATTTCTGTTTTCTTTGTCCAAATCAAGACCTGAATCAGCAACTGCCATCTTTGCAGCTGCAATTCCAAACTGTGCAAATCTGTCAAGGCGCTTTGCATGCTTTTCAGGAATAAAGTCAGTCGGATCGAAATCTGACGCTTCAGCGGCAAACTTGCAAGGGAAAGAAGAAGCATCAAAGCTTTTTATGTAGTCAACTCCTGAAATTCCGTTTTTTAGAGAATTCCAAAATTTCTCTTTTCCAATTCCTATTGCTGAAACAATACCCAAACCTGTAATTACTGCTCGTCTTCTCAAGAACAATTCCTCCCTTTATTTATTATTCAACGCAATTTCTGAAATATATATTTTATCACCTTAAATAGTTATCTCCAAATTTTTCCTTCATTTTTTTTTCTTCAAGGAGAACCCTTATCAAAAGAAATGGAAAATATGTCATAAAGGCAAGGGCAAGAGTATAAAAAGTATTGCCAATGAGAGGAAAACTCAATATCTCTAAGAAGACGGAAAAATAATAG
>RFHX01000325.1 GCA_003695725.1 Candidatus Schekmanbacteria bacterium | reverse complement strand
ATACGAAAAATTCCAGAAGCTGGATGTATCGAAATAGAGGGCATTTTCTTTCCATAAGGCGAAATGATATACTCAAAGGAATTGAAATTAAAGGGCACACCACATATAATCGTTCCATCAATTTGTGTTGGCAGGGCTTTACCCTCGATTTCATCAGAAAAAAAGCTTCCATCGACAATTAGATCACCTCTGATTTCTTCAATACCTAAATAAGAAATATGACTTGCTATTTTCCACAAATCTTCGGGATATAGTTCAGGGTCGCCGCTTCCCACAATGTAAATATTGCCCTTCACAACTCCTGAGGAAGGTCTCGCATCACAAAATATTTTTGTGCTAAAACGATATTCAGGCCCCAAAGTTGACAATGCCGAAGCAGATGTAAGTATTTTCATATTCGATGCAGGAACTAAAAAGAGACTGCTATTATCAGAAAAGATGACTTCATTGCTTTTGAGAGACTTTATCAATATCCCGTACTTTGACTCAGTAAAAACTCCTGAATCGACTATTCGAGAAATCTCCTTCTTGAGAGATTCAAGATTGTAGGATTTAGCCACACTTTTAGTTTTAGAAAAGCCATAAATACTTGGCAGAATAGAAATGGTCAAAAATGCACAAATAGTTATCCAAACCTTTTTCAATCTTTCATTCCTAATGACCCCCATAATGATTCATCTCCATGGAAACTTTATTCATTCATACATTCATAATTATGACTTATCCATCAGGAGACAGGCAAGTATTTTCTCATTGAATGGTTTAACCAAGAGTATAAAAATCAGAATTATCTTCTTGGGGCAAAGGAAGCGGCGGAGAAGGAGATTTTCTTTCTTTTATTTTCTCTTTTTTCAATGCCGGTGGCTTTTTTTGTTGTGGCAATTTTTTTGGTGGAGGTGATTTTTTTTCATTATCGATAGATTTCGCTTCAATACTTTTTTTCTTAGTGTCTTTTGAGGAATCAGAGAGCGCCTGATTCTTCTTTTCTTCCTTTTTTTCAGCTATAATCTTTTCCGCCGCAGGCTTCTTTACTATCTTAGATGAAACTTTCATATTTTTCTCTTCATTGCCAAACAAAAAGAAAGTTAAAGCCACCATTAGCAGAATGATAAAAATGAAAATCGGTAGAGCAATATAACTCAATCTTTTCCCATTGACCTTATTAGAATCGAGTGAAGAGGGAAGCCGAAAGATGCGACCACAAAATGGGCAGTTTTCGGCTCTTTCTTCAACCTTTTCTCCGCAAAAAGGACAATCCCTCAATTCCTTGCTTTGGGACATTATTTACTCTTTTTCTCCTTTATCTTTGTAATTCTCTCTTCCGAGCGTCTTAATTCCGAATCTATCATACCTCTCAAAGCCAAAAGCATTTCTTTCTTCGAATTGCACAAATGAGTTGCTACATCTTCCGGCAATTTTGAAATCAACGCATCAACCATTGCATCTCCCAATTCTTTCAAAGTCTTTCTATGGTCTTTTTTTTCTTTCTTTTCTTCTTCCATTTCTTCTACTTTTTCTCTAACCATTGATATCTCCCTCCATTTTATAGTTGATTAAACAATATTGTTTTCAGTCTTTATTTATATGATAAGTCCTTTGCAGTTCACTTTCAAATCTCTTTGTATGCCTTTCTCTTGTGTCAAAAAGTCTCCGTGCAGGTAATATGAATGTGAGCCCAAAAAGAAAGGCTGAAAAAGCGAGAAAGAGTGCAAGAACCAAGAGATTCCCATTCTTTACATAAATGATTGCCCCAACAATAGCATTTGTCGTTGCACCGATGCCAACTAAGACTCGCCTCAACATATATCCCATAAAGCCTTCAACCCTTATCAAATCGACAGGGTGAAGTCGTACACGAAATAACTCCCTCTCCGCCCTTTTTAAAACCTGCTCGAGATTTTCAGTCATTTTGTAAAAGTCTTTGCCTTTTTGCAAAATCCTTTCAAGGATGTCTTCTCTTGGCTTCTTCATCGATTCTTTAAAAAGGTCTCTTACGACAGGAGTGCCATCTTTAATTCCGTTGAATGTCGGGTCGAATCTCATTCCTATCCCTTCAATCATTACAGCTGACTTGAAGAGATAAACAAGATTTGATGGCAGATTTAGAGGAAACTGATAAAAGGTGGCAAATATTTCATTTGAAATTTCTTGAATCCTTTTTTTTGAAACCTTCTTTTTGTCGAATATATCTGTCATTACAGCTATTGCATCCTTCATTACAGAAATATTTGTCTCTGGACCTATTATCTGAAGTTTTATCAATGCATCAACTAATCCATCATAGTCGCGCCGCGCACCTGCTACTGCTGCGGCAACAAGGTTATTTTTTGTTTCTTCGTCAATCGGCACAACCATACCGAAATCGAGAAGGATGATTTTCCCTTCATTATTTACCAATATATTTCCAGGGTGAGGGTCAGCGTGAAAAATTCCGTCAATGAGGACCTGATGTGAATAGAGATAAACAAGTTCATTTATCAACTTTTTGACATCGATATTCATCTCCCTCAGCCCTTCGATGTCATCAATCTTTACACCATCATAATATGTAAGCACCAAGACTCTTCTCGTAGTTAGGTCATGATGAACCTCAGGAATTATTATGGATTGATTTGAAGCAAAATTTTCTCTAAATATTTCAATATGTTCTGCTTCTTTTCTAAAATCCATCTCCTCGCGGATAATCCTTGAAAACTCACTTACGATTGTCATCAAAATGTCAACTTCATGGGAAGGATAAATAATGTCAAAGAAATTCAGGATTCTAAACATTATCCGCAAATCCATCTCGACAATATCAACAACGCCCGGTTTTAGAACCTTCACAATGACATCTTGTCCTCTATATCTTGCTTTATGCACCTGACCCAACGATGCGGCAGCAATAGCATTGTTATCAAATGAATCAAAAATTTGGTCTATCTTTCTACCCAATTCTTCTTCTACCACTTCAATAATCTTTGCTGAATCGATTGGTTCAACCTGATCCTGCAGTTTGCTAAGCTCCTCTAAATAATGGGGCGGAATGATATCTGCCCTGCTGCTCAAGATTTGGGTCAATTTTATAAAAGTTGTCCCTAACCGAGTTATTTTATTTTTCAGGCTTATTGCCCTTTTTTTATGAATCTCTTCGCTTATTCTGCGTGGGGAGCCAAAAAAGATATATCTTTTTCTATCCCGTAATAGACTAAAAAAAAACGGCACAAGAGAAATTAAGACCTGTAGTGATCTGCTAAACATTAGATGTTCCGCCCTTATTTTTTGCGCATATTAACATAGATTTATTGTGATTCAAATATTAAAGAAAGAAATTTTATACAATCGAAATCTATTGAGCAATCACTTGCTTATACTTAGTATGTTGT
>RFHX01000324.1 GCA_003695725.1 Candidatus Schekmanbacteria bacterium | reverse complement strand
TTATCCTCAAAATGTGCAGAAAAGCTTTCCAAAAGATATTCTCTTGCAAGATATGGATATTGAAAGCTATGTGGGTGCGCCCTTATTCGACTCGAACGGGAATCCTCTTGGAATAATCGTCGCAGTTGATAGAAAACCGCTCAAAAATCCAAAACTTGCAGAATCAATTCTCAAACTTTTTGCCACAAGAACTGCAACAGAAATGGAAAGAATCCGTGTTGAAGAGGAACTGATAAAAAATGAAAAACGATACCGCACAGTAGTTGAAAGCCAAGAAGAATTAATCGTGAGATGGAAACCGGATGGCACCCGCACATTTACTAATAGTGCCTACCTCAAATATTTTGGTATTTCTCCCCAAGAAGCAATAGGCACAAGCATTATGCCTTATGTAGCAAAAGAAGACAGAAAAAAACTGCGAGAAAAAATATCATATCTTACACCTGATAATCCTATTGAAAAAGATGAACATCGCGTTGTAAAAGCTGACGGCACAATTGCTTGGAATCAATGGATAGATAGAGGAATTTTTGACTCAAATGGAAAGTTGATAGAAATCCAGTCAGTAGGAAGAGACATTACGAAGCAAAAGGAGGCAGAAGAAAACCTTTTAAAGAGCGAAGAGCGTTTTAGGAAAACTGTCGAGAATATAAGTGATGGACTTGCAATCATTGAAGAAGACAAAATGGTGTACTGCAACAACAGATTGTGTGAAATATATGGAATTTCAAAAGATGAAATAACTGAAAGCACCATAACAGACTTCATAGTGCCTGAAGACAAAGAAAGGGTACTTGAAGAAACAGAAAAAAACATTCATGCTGGAAAAATGCATTTTGCTATGGATTACTGGATTCAGCGTAAAGACGGCACGAAAAGATGTGTTAGAAAATCAACAAACCTTCGCATTGATGAAGAGGGGAAAAGGTACAACTATGTTGTCATAACTGATATAACAGAAAGAATTGAAGCCATTGTATCATTGAAGGAGTCTGAAGAGAAATACAGAGAATTGTTCAACAATGCCTCAAATGCCGTAATAATAATTGACGACAAAACAAGATGCATCGAAGATGTCAATGTGGCGGCAATCAATATGTTTGGCTATGAGAAAGAACAATTTACCACATTGAAATGGCAAGATATAACTACAGATGAAAAGATAGTGGATGAGAATTCAAGAGACATTTACGATAAAGTTTTTGAACCACTTCAAACATACACCTTAAAAATGAAAAGAAAAAATGGAGAAATCTTTTCGGCAGAAATGAACATTTCATACTTTTTTTCCAAGGGAAGAAAAAAAAGGATTTACACCTTCAGAGATATTACAGAAAAAATCAATCTTGAAAACCAATTGAGGCAGTCCCAGAAAATGGAAGCTATTGGTTCACTTGCAGGCGGAATTGCCCATGATTTTAATAACCTACTGGTAGCGATTCTTGGATACAGCGAACTTCTTGCAGAACAAATAAAAGATAAGGACTCAAATCTTTTAAGATATATCAATGAAATAGAAAAAGCGGCAACACGAGCTTCAAACCTTACAAAACATTTGCTTGCATTTAGCAGGAAACAGATTCTTCAGCCGAAAATAATAGATTTGAACAAACTTATTGAAGATACATCAAAAATCATATCGCGCCTTATAAGAGAAGATATTGAACAAATTTTAAACCTGAAAAAACCGGCAAAACTCATTAAAGCCGACCCAACTCAGATTGAACAGGTAATAATCAATATAATTGTAAATGCCAGAGATGCAATGCCAAATGGTGGAAAGCTTCTAATAGGAACCGATTCTGTCAATTTTACAGAAGAGTATATAAGCAAAAATCGTATAGTTGATAAACCCGGCAAGTATGTACTGCTATCAATAAGCGATACAGGCAGAGGAATGGATGAAAAAACAAAAAACAGAATTTTTGAACCTTTCTTTACGACCAAAGAGATGGGGAAAGGCACAGGACTTGGCCTTTCTACGGTCTATGGAATTGTAAAGCAAAGCGGTGGCTTTATCTGGTGCGAGAGCAAACTTAATGAAGGCACTACTTTTAAAATCTATTTTCCTGAAACAGAAGAACAGGCTGAAATAGCAGATAAAGACCTCAGTGAACAGCACAAAATAATTGGTAATGAAACAATTCTAATTGTAGAAGATGACGAAAGAGTAAGAAACCTTCTATCTGAATCACTTAATATGCTCGGATATAATATTCTTCGGGCTAAAGATGGAAATGAAGCGCTTGAAAGAATAAAAGTTTTCAAAGGCAGTGTTGATCTTTTAATAACTGATATGATAATGCCGGGTATAAGAGGAAATGAACTTTCAAATCAATTAAAAAAAATATACCCTCAAATGAAAACTATTTATGTCTCAGGTTATGCAAACAATACCATCGAGGAGATTCAAAAAACAGATAAAGGCGATATTTTTCTTCAAAAACCATTCAATATCAAAAAAATGGCAAAAAAAATCAGAGAAATCCTAAAAAGCCCAAATTAAAAATAACCAAAATTTTCAACAAGTTTCGACAAAGAAATTAGCCACAGAATCCAAATAATTTTCTCCCTTGAAACAAATCAATAATTTCTTAAGAAAAAAAAATAGTTATCGAATAAATTTTGAACAAATTATTTTTTCGTTCTTTTGGCAGAGGATTTTCCTTTTTAAAAAGAGACCAAAATTCAATTTAATTATCAATTTTGACATATGGCAGTTGCAAAAGAAAGATTGGAAAAAAAGATAGTCGACCTATCTCTCCATTATCTTGCAGAAACGCTCTCAAAGATTACCGGTGAAAATTTTTTTGTACAAGTGGTCAAAATCTTAACAGAAATGTTGAATGTGGATTACGCATTTATAGGAATGCTCATAGATAAAGAATCAGAAAAAATCAAAACTCTTGCCGTTTCCAAAAGAGGTAAAGCCATTGAAAATTTCGAATACTTGTTGAAGGATACGCCCTGTGAAAATGTAGTCGGTAAAAAACTTTGTTCTTATCCGAAAAATATCCAGTCATTATTTCCAAAAGATAGAATATTAAAAGAAATGAATGCAGAAGGCTATGTCGGAATTCCATTGTTTGATTCAAAAAGATTGCCAATTGGGGTAATGGGCTTGGTCCATACAAAAATCATAAAAGATGTAAATATTGCAGAATCTATCCTAAAAATCTTTGCTGTCCGCACATCAACTGAAATGGAAAGATTAAATATTGAAAAAGAACTTATCAAAAGTAGAGAAGAATACAGAGCTATAATAGAAAGTCAGGAAGAAATGATAGTTAGATGGCTGCCTGACGGAAAGATTATCTATGCGAATTTGCGCTTTATGAATTTTTTTAAAATCGAAAATATTCCTTTATCTGATATAAACTATCTTACTTTTTTTGATAAAAATGAATCGAAGAAAATCAATGAAATTATCGCCCGTCTGAATCCTGACAATCCTTATGAAATTAGCGAAAGAGAAATAAAAAAAGATGATTCACAAACACTTTGGATTCAATGGATTGATAGGGGAATTTTTGATAAGAAAGGAAGAATTTTGGAAATTCAATCTGTGGGAAGAGACATAACAGCTCGAAAACAGACTGAAGAACAATTAAAGGAAAATGAAGAACGATTAAAACTGCTTTTTGAATATGCACCTGATGCTTATTATCTTACAGACCAGTCTGGAAATTTTATTGATGGGAACCTTGAAGCTGAAAAGATATCCGGCTATGATAGAGAGGAGCTGAAAGGAATCAATTTCATAGAAACAGATATGCTCTCCGCCGATCAGATACCAAAAGCCATTGAAATGTTAGGAAAGACTACTCTGGGAATGCCTGCAGGTCCAACAGAGTTTACATTGAAACGGAAAAACGGTACCTATCTACCTATCGAAATTAGATCCTTTCCTATAAAAATCAAAGGCAAAACAATGATCTTGAATATTGCAAGAGATATAAGTGAAAGAAAAAGGTCAGAGTCCAAATTAGTTGAAAGCGAAAATCGCTTCAAAAACTTAGCTGAAAACCTATCAATTGGAATTACAATAATAGAAAAGGGAAAATTGGTTTATTGCAATAAAAAAATATGTGAAATATATGGAATTAGCAAAGATGAAGTTACAAGAGAAACTCTCTCAAAATTCATAGTTCCTGAAGAGCGTGATGACATAATGAAAACGATAAATGAGAATATCAAAAATGGAACCAAGGAATTCCAAATTACATATAATATTATTCGTAAAGATGGAATTCGTAAAAAGATCAAAAGGTTCGTCAATGTTATTTCCAACGGCAACGGAGAGATTAGCTGTTACATAGCTACTCTTGATATTACAAAGGATAAGAAATAAACATTTTTCTCATTTATCAAGTTTTGTCTTCATTAGATAGTGCAGGATGCCATAATATTCAAAAGGACCTTCTTTTACTTCCCACTTCAACTTTTTAAAAAAATTTACATTTTTCTTTTGCACCAATGCGAAAAGAGTATGGGCACCATTTTTAAGTGCAATATCTTCTGCTTTCTTCACCAGAAGTCTTCCTGCAATACCATGTCTCTTCCCTTTTCTTACCGCCAGGCGTCCACCAAACCAATTTCCCTTTTTATCTTTATAAACCCTAACTGTCCCAATAATTCCCGATTCATCAGAAACTGCTATATGTACCGCTTCTTCATCAAATGAATCGACATCGCTTTCTTCAAACATCTTTAATTCATCAACAAAAACACTCTTACGAATATTGAAACAAGCATTCATTTCCTTTTCATTGTCAACTACATAACATTTCAATCTCTCTTTTCTTCCCTTTTCCATATCCATAATAAATTTTTATCAATTTTATCATTTATCGAGTTAAAACATAAATTGACATTTCGGTCATAATCTATATTATCATAATTGAGGCTCTTTACTTCAAAGGAGGAATGAAATGTTTGGTCTTGGAATGCAGGAATTGATTATAATCCTTCTCATTGCTTTTCTCATCTTCGGGGCAAGAAAGCTTCCCGAAATAGGAGAAGGGCTTGGCAAAGGAATTAAAAACTTCAAAAAATCTATGAAAGAATTAGACAATTCCGGCAATGAATCTGATGAGACAACAAAGAAACCAACTGATGAAAAATAATCCATTGCTCATTTCCTGAAACACAGCGTAACAACTATCTCTTATCGTTATATGGATTGACTATTAAAGAAGGCCCTTCTTCTTCCTTTTTTCGTGCTTCATATTCTAATCTATAACTTTCAAGCGATTCTTCCATAAGCCTCTTTAGAAATAATGACTCTGAGCTTTTAGATACGGAAGCCGCATCAATTGCCAGAGTGAGAAATTTCTTCGATTCATCTTTTTGTCCCATCAGAAAAAGCAGAAGTGATAACTCCTCCAGTTTCCTCACGATAATTTGCCTTCTTTCGTCAGTAAAAAATTCCTCTACTAAGTTTTTTATTCTTTCCTCTGAAACTTCTTTTTTTAGTGTCTCATTCAATATGATGCCGCTTTTCTCTATTTCATTATATTTTTTATACAGTGAGACAATATCCTCGTCCTCAATAAGATAAAGCGCCAAAATCTCTTGAGGATTCATCTGCCCAACAATTGAATCAATACAATTTTTGTCAATGTCATTTTCATCAAAATACTTGTATATTTCAGCTTTACATGGACATTCGATATGTTCAACGATAAAGTCTTTCCATCTCTCATATTGTCTATTCAAGTCTTTTCCCTTTGATTTTCTGATTTTGACACTCTCATCAAGAAGATAACGACAGTGCTCTGCGCTTACTTGAAAAACAGGAGTTCTTCGCTCATTTCTTATGTAGTCAATGTATTTTTTTATTCCTTTCTTGGATACCTTGGTTGCGGAAAAGTCAACCAATCCTTCTTTCATTGACCTAAGAGCGGTAAATAAATGATATCCTTTAACGGTATGATGAATATAAAATACAATAAGTTGAATATTCCCTCCATCCATCATTGCGCTTACATAACCACCTGTTTCAACTCTCCCTGAAAGCATAGGATTTCTTTTCTCTTCCTTAAACTTTTCCTCATCAACTGCAAATCCGCTTTTCTTAAATTTATATACCGCCTTATTTATCTCCTTTCTAATTTTTTTGTTCTCATTCTCTGCATATATTTTTTCAAACAATGAAATGGAGGATTCAGGAGATATTTCAGGCAATAGTTTGATAAGGACCAGTTCGAATTTGTCAGATATGCCTATTAGAGGTTCAATAGATGTAATTAATTCATCTGCTTTGACTTCCTTGGCAGCTAAGAGTAAACCTGAATATAGTTCTTTATCTGTAAGTCCGTGAATCAATTCTTTCAAAAGTTCCCTGTCATGACTTTCAGAGGAATTATTAAATTTCAATATCTCCTTCTTAAACCGGATGATACTTTTTATCTTTTCAGGAAGTTTTTCAAATTCTAATCCCCATACTCTTATCAAAAAATCTGCACAAATTACCCTTTTTACCTCATCAAGTTTTTCCTTAGACAATAATTGATTCAAAATTTCATTGCACATTATCAGCCTCAACTGGCACATAATATCAACAATTCGCCAAAAGGATTTACTGTCAGATTTCTCAAGCAATTTTACAGCAGCTTCAACGACTATTTCTTCACCGGAAGACAACTCATATATCCATCTCTCTTCAACACCTCCAATTTGGGGATTTTTATCTTCATCCTTTAAATAAGGCAAAAACATTTCATTCAAATTTTTAATGCAATCTTTTACTTTCTCTTTCTTGATATTCTTCTCCTTGCTCATAGAAACTTCATCTCCTTATGAAAACAACATTATTAATGGGTCATCTATCCCAATTTCCTTAAAAGCATTACTGCGGATTATACAACTGTCGCACTTTCCGCAAGGCATTCCATTTTCTTTTGGGGAATAGCAACTGTGTGTTAAGGAATAATCAAGATTAAGAGACAATCCTTTTTCAATAATTTCTCTTTTGCTCAAGTTTATCAAAGGAGCCCTTATTCGGATTCCTTTTTTGCCTTCTACACCTGCTTTCGTCCCTGTATCAACCGCCTTTTGGAAAGCATCAATGAATTCCTGTCTACAGTCAGGATATCCGCTAAAATCGATGCTATTGACTCCTATAAACACATTGTTTGCGCCAATCGACTCTGCATAACTTACTGCATAAGAAAGAAAAATAATATTTCTCCCCGGTACATATGTGGAAGGAATCCCTGAACTGATTTCATTCATATTTCTACCCATAGGGATTTTACCGACGCCTGTTAGGCTTGAGTTTGCAAAGCTACCAAGGGGCAATTCTATAATCATATGATTTTCAACATCTAAAAAGGCTGCAATCTTTTTTGCCGATTCAATTTCAATGCTATGCATTTGCCCATACAAAAAAGTTAATGCATAAATATCATAACCTTCATCTTTGGCAATAGCTGCAACTGTAGCAGAATCCAATCCTCCACTCAATAGGACAACTGCTTTTTCATCTCTCTTATTGTGCATTAGACACCTCTTTTTCCCTTTTTCCAAATAATTTTATGAAGCTGTATTTGAAACCTCACATTCAATTTATCATCTAATATCCATTGGACTAATTTTGACATATCCATTTTATCGATTATAGGAGAGTAAAGTATCTTGCATAAATTACTGGCTTTATTTTTTTCAATAAAATTCGTTGCCCACTCATAATCTTCTCTATCAGCAATAACAAATTTCAGTTCATCCTTTTTTCCAAGATATGACAAATTCTCATTCAGAAAACTTTTTGCCTCTCCACTTGATGGGCATTTAACATCAACTACTTTAATTACCCTTTCGTCGACATCTTTTAAAGATATACTCCCATTTGTTTCAAGCAAAACTATTTTATCTCTCATCGATGCTATACGGGTAAGAAATGAAATGGAATCTTCTTGTAGAAGAGGTTCACCTCCTGTAAGAGATACAAGAGGGAAGGCGCTTTCTCTTACATATGTCTCAAGGTCATCAACAGAATATTCTTTTCCTCCTTCATAGGCATAAACAGTATCACACCATCTACATCTCAAATTGCAGCCGCTTGTTCTGATAAAGAAACATGGAATACCGCTATAAGAGGATTCTCCTTGAATACTCGAAAAAATCTCTTTTACTAACATCTTTTTCCTGAATACATAGCACAGGAATGCTCACTCTCCCATACTCTAATCTCACTTACTGAAATATTACCATTGTTGATTTTCTTAGACATCTCATCATAAATCCAGTTCGCAATATTCTCTGCCGTTGGATTGATTTCCTTAAAAATTTCAGTTTCATTGAGATTTTTATGGTCAAGCAATTCAAGCACGGCAGAAAGCTCTTTTTTTAGGTCATGAAAATCTATGAGCATTCCCAATGAGTTAAGTTTCTCTCCACTGACCACCGCTTCTACCTTCCAATTATGTCCATGGAGGGCTTCACATTTCCCTTTATAATTTCGAAGCTGATGGGCAGATGAAAAATCCAATTTTATTGACACTGAATACATATTGCCTTCTCTTACAATCTTGACAGAATACACCTCTCATAATACTGTTAATTGATAAAAAAGCGTAGCAAAGGCAATATAATATGTCAAGGAAGAGAAAAACATTAGGGGTATTAGAGACGGATAAGCTATGAGAAGAGGGATAATAGAGGGAATAGATAAATTCCTTGAAAATAAAAATTCATTCACAGAAAAAGAAAAAGCAAAAAAAAAAATAATTTCTCTTTATAAAAACTTTGAAATTGAAGAAGAGGAAGAAGAGGATTTCATCTCTATCATCAATGAAATAACTAACACTGCCGACCCTGATTTAACTCTGAATTC
>RFHX01000323.1 GCA_003695725.1 Candidatus Schekmanbacteria bacterium | reverse complement strand
ATCTACTGTTCATAGCAAAAGAATGTTTGCAATGGACAAACCTACATACATCTTTCAAAATCCAGTGATAATTTTATCTCAAATGCTCAATTTTCTTTTAGAGACCAGCAATACTCATTCCATCGTCATTCATAATCCAACGATATTTAATATTTTGGCTAATCACCTGCAAAGGTCAATAACAGATTTTACGAGCTTTTCAATCCCTTCTGCAACTTCTGAAATCCTTGTGCCAAGCATATATGCAGGAGTTGAAACGATTTTGTTTTTCTCGTCGATATGAAATTCGCTGACTGAACACTGACAGTGCGTTGCCCCCATTTTTTCAATTTTTTCACTTGTATCAGCATCATTGCCAATAGTTAATTCAGGTTTGACATCAGTACCCTCAAAAATCTTAGCTATGACAACAGGTGAAATGCATATCGCCCCAACTGGCTTACCCGCACCAACAACTTCTTGCACCAATCTTTTTACATCTTCATTTACTCTGCATTTTTCACCATCAAAGGCATAAGTTGATAAATTTTTAGCTGAGCCAAAACCTCCGGGAATTATCAATGCATCTATATCAGAAACAGATATATCGGTTATTTTCTTTATATTTCCTCTCGCTATTCTTGCCGCTTCAACAAGGACATTGCGTTTTTCTCCTTCTGCCACTTCACCTGTGAGATGGTTGACTACATGATATTGCTCTATATCAGGTGCCATACATACAATCTCACAGCCGGCGCGGTCGATTGCCAGCATAGCACATACTGACTCATGAATTTCTGCACCATCATAAACTCCGCATCCTGATAGAAGAAGTCCTATTTTCTTTGCCATAGCATTTCCTCCTTCTATTTATTTTTCATTGCTTCCAGTTTCTCTTTCAATATCTTGTTTACCAATCCCGGATTTGCTTTGCCGGAAGTTGCTTTCATCACCTGTCCAACGAAGAAACCTGCAACCTTTTCCTTTCCTCCAAGGTACTGTTCCACTTGTTTCGTATTTTCAGCTAAAACCCTATCGATAATGCCAGCAATTTCTCCTTCGTCGCTTACCTGCTCCAATCCCTTTTCTTCGACTATCTCATCTGGCGTTTTACCATTCTTATACATCTCTTCAAAAACAGTTTTAGCAATTTTTCCACTGATTGTACCTTTGTCAATCAGTTGAAGCAGTGACGCAAAATTTTCAGGGGTTATCAATATATCAGATATTTCTTTTTCATCTTCTTTTAAAAGGCGTAGCAACTCACCCATTACCCAGTTGCTCACTTTTTTTGCATCATTGTAAATTGCAGCCACTTTCTCATAATAATCTGCAAGGGCTTTTGAGGCAGTAATCACACCAGCATCATATTCAGGTATGCCATATTGAGAAACAAACCGTTGCTTTTTTTCATCAGGAAGCTCAGGCAGTGTTTTCTTTATATTTTCAATCCATTCCTCATCAACTACGACAGGGACAAGGTCAGGACAAGGAAAGTAGCGGTAATCATGCGCTTCTTCTTTACTTCTCATCGATGCAGTTGTACCCGAGGAAGGGTCCCACAAGCGGGTTTCCTGAACTATTCGTCCACCATCCTGAAGAATATCAACCTGCCTTTCAATTTCGTATTCAAGAGCTTTCTGAAGATTGCTGAATGAATTCATATTTTTTATTTCGGTTTTAGTTCCAAACTCTTTCTGTCCCACAGGTCTGACAGAAATGTTCGCATCACAGCGAAGGCTTCCCTCTTCCATATTGCAGTCGCACACCTCAAGATAAAGAAGTATATTTTTCAACTGCGTTAAATAGGCGCGCGCTTCTTCAGGCGTATTAATATCCGGCTCACTCACGATCTCCATCAATGGGACTCCTGTTCTGTTCAAATCTACATAACTCCCATCTACGACATTTTCATGAATATTCTTGCCGGCATCTTCCTCTATATGAATCCTTACAATGCCTATCTTTTTTCTCTTGCCGTTGACATCAATTTCAAGATATCCATGCTCGCTAAGCGGCTCTTCGTACTGTGATATCTGATAGTTTTTCGGAAGGTCGGGATAAAAATAATTTTTTCTTGCAAATCTTCCATAGTTATTAATCTTGCAATTGAGGGCAAGAGAGGTTTTGATTGCCATATTTATGACTTCTCTATTGGCAACAGGAAGCACACCGGGCATTCCAAGACATACAGGACAGGTTTGAGTATTGGGCTCGGAACCAAATTGTGTTGAACAGCTGCAGAAAATCTTTGATTTCGTCAAAAGCTGTGCGTGAACTTCAAGCCCTATAACCGCTTCATAATTCATCTCTTCCTTACTCCTTATAAGGGCGGTTTTTTATCTTTAACCGCAAATTTTTCCTCGAGAAAATAAGCACATCTCAATAAAGTCGATTCATCAAAATGTTTAGAAATTATCTGAAATCCTATTGGCAAGCTCTTGCTGTCGAAACCGCAGGGAATTGAGATAGCCGGAAGCCCTCCAAGATTTACAGAAATAGTAAATATATCTGAAAGATACATCTGCAGCGGGTCATCTGCTTTCTCGCCAATTTTGAAGGCAGTTGTTGGAGATGTTGGAGTAACGATAACATCAACCTTCTCGAATGCCTTATCGAAATCTTCCTTGATTAGTGTCCTTACTTTTTGCGCCTTTGCATAATATGCATCATAATAACCTGAACTGAGGGCATATGTGCCAAGCATAATTCGTCTTTTGACCTCCGCTCCAAAGCCTTCACCTCTTGTTTTGAAATACATATCTATGAGATTGGAAGATTTTTCTGTTCTATATCCATATTTTACACCATCATAGCGAGCAAGATTTGAGGAAGCTTCTGCTGTTGCAAGAATATAATAACAGCTTACTGCATAATCAGTATGAGGCAGTGAAATGTCTATAATTTCAGCTCCTGATGATGATAGATATTCAATGCCTTTTTTCACGGCATCAGCAACTTCTTGATTCAATCCTTCACCAAAATATTCTGAAGGAATGCCTACCCTAATCCCTTTGATTTCTCCTGTGAGTGCCTTTGTATAATCAGGCCTGTCAAATTTAAGAGATGTTGAATCTCTTCTGTCATAACCTGAAATAACATTAAGAAGCATTGCACAATCCCTTACATCCTTTGTCATTGGACCAATCTGATCAAGTGACGATGCAAATGCCACAAGACCATATCTTGATACTGCACCATAGGTGGGCTTCATTCCCACCATTCCACAAAATGATGCTGGTTGACGAATTGAACCTCCTGTATCAGAACCAAGAGCGGCGATGCAGGCGTCTGCTGAAACTACAGCAGCAGAGCCGCCACTCGAACCTCCGGGGGCACATTCAACATTCCATGGATTTCTTGTTGGCCCAAAATAGGAATTTTCCGTAGATGATCCCATTGCAAATTCATCGAGATTCGTCTTCCCACAAATGACTGCCCCTGCATTGAGCAGTCTTTCCGTAACATCGGCATTATATGGGGGCCTAAAATTATAGAGAATTTTAGAGGCACAGGTAGTCAATTGATCTTTTATACAAATATTATCCTTGACTGCAATGGGAACTCCTGAAAGGGGTCCCTCTGGAAGGCCTTTTTCGATTTGATTTTTAGCATAGTCTTCAAGCACTGTTATATAGCCATTAATCTTCCCATTGACTTCTTCAATCCTTCTGAGGACCGAATCGAGGACCTCTTCCGGCTTGATTTCACCCCTATCTAAAAGCTCTCTCAACTGCCAAATGGTCTTTCTATATAAATCCATATGATATATTCCTGTTTCTTAACGATGTTTCAAAGAATTATAGTGTTTATGAAACCTAATCTATTCGATGATTTTTGGAACTTTAAAAAAGCCATTTTCACTGCATGGCGCATTTTTCAATACTTCTTCACGAGGCAGTGAATTGCCAACTTCATCTTCACGCAGAACATTATTTACATCAACTACATGAGAAGTTGGTTTAACATTTTCAGTATCAAGTTCGTTCATTTTTTCTATATAGCCAATAATTGCATCAAGCTGTGTTCTAAACTTCTCGAGCTCCTCATCACTAAATTCTATGCGTGCCAGTTGAGCAACATATTTGACTTCATCCAATGAAAGCTTCATAATAAATCACTCCTTAAATTTGTTTCCTATATATATGCCATTTATAAGCATTTCAAGGATTTTTTAAAAGAGAAGTTCTTCAATATTGGTATAGTAATTTGGAATTATGAATCTTTTAAGGCAAAGAAGCTTTTTTCTATGATTTCTCAGATTAGTATGAGATTTATTCTATAAACTAAACAAAAGCACAAAACACGGTCTTTGAAAATTATTACTCAGTGCCAATGCGCCGCAATTCAATTGTTTTAGAATAATGTCTCAAGAATCAACAACAATATCCAAAATCTTTTGCCTAACAATCTTCTTACTGCGATTTCGTTCTAAATGTCCATTTTTTATCAAGCACAAGTTTGTTTCCAGAAATATCTTCCACATAATAATCTTGAAAATAGTATGAAGGCGCTGTAAGTGAAATGGTATAAACAGTATCGTATTCAAGATTTTCAGATAGAGAAAATACAAGCGAGTTTTCAGCATAGTCATATGTTGGAAAATTAAAATACATTGTTTTGCCTCCTCCCTCTATCTGTGGAACAACATATGCTGAATTTGAAATCGGTTCATCAAACTTAACGATAAGATTCGTAGTTATAGGCACATCAGATGCATTTTCAGCAGGTGTTACAGAAGTTATCACAGGAGGAGTTACATCAGGAGTAAAAGTTTTGCTGCCGTCAGATTGATAAAACCAGTCGAATATCACTATCCCATCGTTATCAACACTGCGAATCATAATCTTCGCATAGTTGCCTTCTTTAGTTTTGACAAAATAGATTGCGTCTTTTTCAACCTCTACGGAATACTCTTCTCCATTACTTCCATACTCCATCTCAGGAGCAGTTTCTGCATCCTTCCATGTCTTTGCTGTTGATGTTACCACAAGTCCATTTATATCACCCATATAATATTGTTCAAAGAAAGATCCGCCAAGCCAGATATCTGCCTTCGTAAGACTATTCGTGCCTTTTGAAAAATCAAAATATCCCCCATCACCAGTTGAATTGACATCCATTACAGCAGTTGCCGGTTTTTTCATCTGCTTAACTGGCTCTTCGCTATCACTTTTGACTCCAATAAAAGAAACTATTTTCTTTTTCCCTTTTATCTTTACTGTTCTTTCGGAGGGTGAAAATGTATAGTTGGTCTTACTTACAAAAATTGTATATTTCTTTTTTCTTATAAGTTTCCTAAATACTGCAATCCCTTTGCTGTTTGTCTTAACAGATTTTAGGAAGGACTCATTGCCCAACATTCCAACTTCGACAGAGACTTTTTTTAAAGGTTTTTTTCTATTGTTGAGCTTTTTATACACCTTTACATAAAGAGTGGATTTTTTCTTTTGGATCTCAAGGAGATGTTTTGTGCTTTCTTGGAGGTTTTGAAGAAGCTGCCGTATTTGGGCTTCTTTTTTTTTCAAGGCCTTGAGTTTGTTTTTCAAGCGGGATTCTTTTAAAAGAAGCTTGCTCAAAGGAGATTGGATTTCCTCAAGGGCATGT
>RFHX01000322.1 GCA_003695725.1 Candidatus Schekmanbacteria bacterium | reverse complement strand
TTCTTGGTCAGGTTCGATATTGGGAAGGATTTCTTTTATGGCATCAATGACTTCTTTGTTTCTCTTCATATTAAGGGAATTACCTTTCTCAAAAAGTAATTATCTCTCGACATAATTTTTAAACTACTTTAGAGAGAATTAACACAAAGAAATTGCGGCGGACTTTATTAAGAAATTATTTTGAGAAAATAAAAGGGAATCAATTATTGGGTGATAACTTCATCCAATATTAAAGTGATTTTTCTTGGCACTATTTCAAGGGTTGCGCCTAAATATTTTTTACTTAGATAAACTGCCATAAAAGCGTCGTTATCGAAGTTATCAGAAATGTCTATTGAATCAATTTTTTTGGAAAGATTATTTAAATGTTCTGCATCTATATAGTCATGGTTTATTTCAATCTTAACCTGCATTTCATCGGTCTTTTCTGCATTTAACTCTAATGTTCCTCCCCTATTCGCGTTCGATTCTATTATAGCAGAAATGAAACTCAATATGGTATGCTTGAGAATCCTAACATCAGTTTGAAAGGCAATAAGTTTTTTGTTGATGGGTGAAAGTTTGATTCCTTTTTTGATCAAGCTTTTCCGCGAAAGAATGGCGCAGTTATTCAACACATCTGAAATATCAGTCAATTCTCCATTTTTTGAAACAGCAGAGAGATATGTCTGGGCGGACTTACTTACTTCTTTGATTTTTTCTGTAGAATTGAGGACGACATCGATGAGCTTATTTACATCATCAGGCGACATACTCATTTTAGCAAGCTGTGCAAAACCTATTGAGGCGCCAATAATGTTATTGACTTCGTGGAAGAGGTCGCCGGTCATCTTACCAAGAAGGAATGTATGATGAATATCAATCAATTTATTTTCCAAATTGTCTTTTTGACTCATTTTTATAGATTCACTCTGCGATTCTAATAGGTATTGTCAGCAACATTCTCTACGAAAATTGATTTCGGACCTTTTTCTCTGGATATCTTCTTTAGTTTTGTCTTCAGAGACATTGTAGCTTTTGTATGAATCTGGGATACTCTCGATTCCGTTACATTCATAATCTGTCCAATCTCTTTCATTGTTAGCTCTTCATAATAATATAATGATATTACCAATCTTTCTTTCTCAGGCAATTGATCGATGGCTTTAGCAATCATTTCCTTTAATTCTTTTAAGCTTGTCAATGAGTAAGGGTCATCTGTATCGTTATTTTTTAAACACTCCAGAAGTGTTTTGCTCTTTGAATCTCCATCAATTGGCTCATCAAGAGAAAGGAGTGATTTACCTTTTACGCTGTTCATCATATCATATAATTCTTCAATGTCTATATTCATATGTTCTGCAATCTCTTTATCAGTGGCTTTTCTTCCAAGTTTCTGTTCAAGAGTAAATTTCGCTTCTTCAAGTTGTGAAGTTTTTCTTCTTAATGACCTTGGCAGCCAATCCATTGCACGAAGCTCGTCCAATATTGCGCCTCTAATCCTAAATTCTGCATATGTTTTGAATTTAATCTGCTTTGAAGGGTCAAATTTGTCAGCGGCATCCATCAGCCCCATAATGCCAGCCGCAACTAATTCATCGATTTCCACATTGTTTGGTAGGCGCGTTGCAATTCTTTCAGCAATCGAGCGCGTGAGCGGCAGATATTTAATAATCAATTCTTCCCTATCTACCAATTCGCTATTGAGAGTTTTCCTTCGAGATTTTCTTTTTAAAATTACTTTCTTCATTGCTCTATATCCTTTTTTAAAAGGTTATAATTTAACTGTTTCTCTGCTTTGCTCTAAAAAATCCTTCAATAATATTTGCAAACTTCCTTTTGGGACCGGCTTAGATGGTATTGCCATCAATGATTTGGCTATTTTTCTTATATCCTTTGCTGAGGATGAATTAGGATAAAGGTCAGCAACTGCTGTTTGCTTTTTGACGGCGTTAATTATTTTGCTGTCAAAGTTCAAAGACCCTATAAAATTCAACCTAACATCGCAGTTTTCCTTATCAACCATATTGCTAAAAGTTGAAAAGATAGAAGCCATTTCTTCTTTGCTTTTTACGCAATTGACAATGACATTGAAGGATTTTTCTCCATGCCTGTTGGAAAGAATATTGATTAACGCAAGCGAGTCATGAAGAGATGCAGGATCAGGTGTTATAACCAAAACAATTTCTTGAGATATAGTTGAAAAATATATTACATTTGATGAAATCCCTGCATCCGTATCGATCAAGAGAATGTCGAAATTTGATTTGAGATTGTCGAAAGCTGAAACTAAACTCAGTTCCTGCTTGTTTGTAAGATGGCAAAGTTCTGTATCTCCTGAGGATGTAGGAATAATCTTTAAACCTTTTTTTACTTCAATTATTATTTCATCTAAAGACCTCTCTCCTTTGATTACGTCCTTCAATGTAAAGAGAGGTTTGACTCCTGCAAATAGATCAATATTACCAAGAGGTAGGTCGGCATCGAGGATAATGACGTCTACTCCTTCTTTGCTTATTGCATCGGCTATATTGAATACGAGCGTGCTTTTTCCAACTCCTCCTTTTCCGCTCGTAACTGTGATTATTTTCTTTAAATTTGCTTCCTTCTTCACTTTATTCCTCTTGCCCTTTCCGAATTTTGTCCTTTAAGTTTTGCAAGAATTATGCCATTTAAACAAAATATGTGAGTTTTTCTGTTATCATACAATAATTCAATATGTTAGCAGTTAGAAAGGTTTATCAACCAAAGTTAGATTTCAGTGGATTAGAGACATTTTTTTGCCGTTAGAAAAAGTAAATCGTTAATTTTTTAACGGAAGACTGATTGGTGAGATAAAAATAACGGGATTTTGAAGAAGCTAATTGTTGAGTAGTTTTCTTTTCTTTATTTTTTGGACAAGAGTCGTCCTGTTCATCTTTAAAAGCTGTGCGGCTTTTTCCTTGACTCCACCTGTCCTTTCCAATGCCTGAAGGATGAGGTCATCTTCTATTTGATGAATGATCTTTTTGAGATTGAGCCCCTCCAAAGGAAGCTTAATATGATAACTCCGGGGTTTCGATTGCCTTTTTTTGAATTTTTCAGGTAAATCGATTGCTGTTAATCTTTCCTTGTCTCCACTGAAAATCATCATTCTTTCGATTATGTTTTCAAGCTCTCTCACATTTCCGGGCCAATCATATTCCATAAATATCTCCATTACTTCATCTGATACTTCTTTAACATTGACCCCCTTTTCATATCTCATTTGGTTGATAAAGTGTTCTACTAAAAGTGGAATATCGCTTTTTCTTTCTCTTAAAGGAGGAATTGTCAATGGAATTACATTCAGGCGATAATAGAGGTCTTCTCTAAACCTTTTTTCTTCTACTGCTTTTTCAAGATTTTGGTTAGTAGCTGCTATGACTCTTACATCGACTTTTATAGGCTCAGTGCCACCAACAGGAGTAAATTCTTTTTCTTGTAGGACACGCAGAAGTTTTACCTGCAGATTCAATGACATATCCCCAATCTCATCAAGAAATATAGTCCCGCCATTGGCAAACTCAAATCTTCCGATTCTTTTATTGACAGCGCCTGTAAAAGCCCCTTTGACATGGCCAAAAAGTTCGGTTTCAAGAAGGTCTTCCGGAATCGCACCGCAATTGACAGGTACTAAATACTTGTCTCTCCTTTTTGAATTATAATGAATCGATTTGGCGGCAAGCTCTTTTCCTGTTCCACTTTCACCGTAAATCAGCACTGTGCTGTCTGAATTTGAGACTGTTTCAATAATTTTAAATACTTCAAGCATCGATTCGCTTGCACCTACAAAGTTGTCAAACTTATACTTCTTCTTCAGTTGAGATTTCAGATAGATGTTTTCACCCTGCAATTCTTTGAATTTTAAAGCTTTTTTGATTGTTATCAGGAGTTCTTCAAGATTAAAAGGCTTTTGAATATAATCGAATGCTCCAGCCTTCATTGCTTCTACAGCAGAATCTATCGTTGCAAACCCTGTAACAATGATACCTACAATAGCGCTATTTATCTTTTGCAGCATCTTTAACACGCTGATACCATTGGCATCAGGCATTACCAAATCGATTATAGCCAAATCGATATTTTCGTTTTCACCAATTTGCTGTGCCTCTTTGAGGCAGGTAGCTTTATATACGATGTATCCTCTTTCAGTTAGAAATTTGGACATCATATCCAGAATATCTTTTTCATCGTCAACAACTAAAATCTTTTCTTCATCCATAACTATCCGATATAGTTAGAGATTTTTTTTTGATTGATTTTTGACTGTAATAGTAAAATAATAATAATCATTATATCAAGATAAAAGTGTCCAAATAAAATGGAAATATCAAAAATAAAAAAAATCGAAAATCAGTTTGAAAAAAACAAGTTTCTCTTTGAAATAGATATATCAGGAAAAGTAACAAGAT
>RFHX01000321.1 GCA_003695725.1 Candidatus Schekmanbacteria bacterium | reverse complement strand
TTCTTTTTCAGCATAAATAAAATTGAGGCCTTTGAGACTCTTAAACATTTCTACTCATTGTTTATACTGTATTATGCAATTTCCTATACGCTTTCGATAGAAAGCATAAAAAAGATATTGTCTTATTCTATCCATACAGCCTTTTTAGTTTCCATTATTGCATTGATTCAAACATTTACATCTGAAGGTTTTACCCTGCAGGAAACTGTTACATCGACTTTTGGGCATTCCAACATACTTGCTCAATACCTGATTGCAATTTTTCCTTTTTCATTTTGCAGAAGTATAGAAAAGAATATGAATTATTCATATATTAGTCTCTTTGAAATGCCTGTAATATTTGCTGCATTGATGGTTACCTATTGCAGAGGCGCGTGGTTAGGATTTGGCGCATCTTTAGTTTTAATTTTTCTTGTCATATTGAGGAGAAAGACCCTTTTGGTCAAAGGTTATTCATTTAAACTTTTCATATTTATTACAGTAGGCATTTTTTTGATTAGCATTCCAATTCTTCTAAAGAATCCGGGAGTTATTACCTCTTTGGTTAATTATAAGAAAATTTCGGAAAGTAAGGCTTCAGAGGATATTTCTTATGATGCTGTGAGCAAATCAAAGACCATTAGGCAAAGAAAAGCAATCTGGCAGGCAACATCGCAGATAATATGGGAAAATCCAATTATTGGAATCGGTGTTGGAAATTTTAAGATTCATATACCTAAGTATATGAAGATTAATGAAAATTCAAAAGAAAGGCCTGTGGTTAAATGGGCGCATAATGATTTATTGCAGATTTCTGCGGAAAGTGGGTTGTTGTCAGCGTTCGTTTTCATTTTGATTATAGTAAGGATTTTTGTGAAGTTTTTTTCAGTAAAGAATTTTGAAAAAATAACAATATTGGTTATACCGTGTGGTGCTTCGGCTATTGCCACTTTGGTGCAATCACAAACGAGTTTTAATTTTTATCAAACTCTTCCTTCACTTTTTTTCTTTCTTTCATCTGCTGTCATTGTGAATAGTGAAAAAATGCAATTTGTAGATTTTTCCTCAAAAAAGATGAGATATGAAAGGAGTTTTCTGATTTTCTTTATTGTTTTTATTATGGCTTCAGCTTTATATTTCATCAAACAACCCATTGCTGAGATTTATTATGTGAAGGCTTCCATTTCTATGCAGAAATCAGATTGGGAGAAAAGCAAGTTCTATATCGAGAAATGTTTGAGTCTTAACTCCAAAAAGGGCAAGTATCTCTATTCAGCTGCACTAGCTTCTTTTGCGCTGTCTGATGAATATAAAGCATTTGAATATGCAAAGAGGGCAAAAGGATTGACTCCTTATGTTGTTGATGTTTTAAAACTTTACCTATTTTCATCAAATGAATGCGGCAATTTGGAGTATGACAAAAAGAATTATGATAAGGCAGTTTATTATTATAGGGAATCGGTGAAGACCTTTGATGAACTTTTTACACTTCCTCTTACAATGAAGGAAGAAAAAAATTTTAGAAACCTTGCCTCGATTGCTTACTATAATTTAGGAAATACACTAATGAAAAAGGGAGATTTCAAAGGCGCCCGTTCTGCCTTCGAAAACTCCCTTTCCTTTAATCCTAAATATTTTCCCTCTAAAAAAGCTTTAAAGGAAATAGTTTACTAACAATTTATTTGAGTTTACTTCCGTATAGGCTCTTGTATGGGTTTTTCTTGAATTTTACTTTACCGCTAAGTACTACGTTTCCATCTCTTTCAAGAACGCCATTGTTAGCTTCTTTTGTTATTTTTATCTGTTTTAAAGCAGAAAGGTTGTGTCCTATTATACCTGTGCCTGCTTCCACAGCATCATCAATTTTGTTTGGTTTGAATTCAAAATATGCCTTACCTTTCCCCTTTTTGTCTGTATTGAAAACTCCCGTGCTTACCTCATAATCTTCGCCTTCATCGCCGCCAAGAATAAACCATCCTTCATAATAGCGAGGGTCTTCATAATTGTCTGTGGGCATAATTGTGCGAAGCTTTTTTACTTCCAGCTCCATTGATGCCTTCCCATTTTTACCTTTCTTTGCATCATATTTGATTTTTGCAGTGCCTCTTGTCTTGCCTTTTTTCATTTTGACAACAATTTTCCCTTTTTTGGCTGTCTTGTGTTTCTTCTTTTTGTAGTTAATAGCACTGATCGAGGCAATTGAAAAAACTCCAACAAGAAGAAAAACAAAGAGGGTAAATAACAAATTTCTTTTCCTATATTCCATATCCTTCTCCTTTAATAATATATGTTTAAATGATATTTTTTTATTGTTTCATTGTCAAATGATTTTATATTGTCGGAGTTTTTGAATTTATCTTAAACAGTAAGTTGATGATTTATGTCATATTGATTCTATGCCGTATATTTTTTTCATTTCTTCGCTATAAGTTTTTTCTTTTTCATATACATAGAGCGGTTTTAATACTTTTAGTCCCGGGTTACCCCCTTTTTTTGCTTTAATCAATACCATTACAGCGTCACTATCTTTATTTGAATGAACAAATCTTACAATTTTAGGTTCAAATCTTGACTTTCTTAGTTCAGAGAAAAGTTCACCCAAGCGTCGAGGATGAAAAATCATAAAAAGAGCACCTCCTGCTTTGAGAAGAAAAAAGGATGCTTTTAATATGTCTTTAAGGGTGCACAGGATTTCATGCCGGGCTATTGTTTTTTCTGCATTATTGCTAAGTCTTCCACTTTTTGGCTCACGAAAGGGAGGATTTGACATAACAGCATCAAATTTTTCTGCAGGAAGTATTTTGCCTATTTTTTTTATGTCGCCTTTAATAATATCTATCCTTTTTTCCATACTGTTGAGCTTTACATTTTCTTTTGCCAAATTATATAAAGTTTCCTGTATTTCTATTCCAACGATTTTTGTCTTTTTTGTTTTCGATGATATAAGCAGAGGTATTATTCCGGTGCCTGTTCCAAGATCTACTATATTGTGTGCTTTGAATTTTGATTTAATAAAAAAATCTGCAAGGATAATAGGGTCAAGAGAAAAACGATATCCTTGTTTACTCTGCATAATCGTCAAAGAAGGATTAGAAATCGTATCAACTGTTAAATCTTCCTTATCTTTACTTTTCTTTAAAACCATTTTCTCAAGAATTGAAAAAATTTTATGGAAAAAAGATTAACAAAAAGTAATACTTAGAATAAGTGTAAAAAATAAAAAAGCTTATTCCAAATAATAAATTAGGAGACTCTAATGAAGGTGAAATTAACAATTTTTTTTCTTATTCTTCAAATGCTTTTTATATTTGCAGGGTGTAATAGAGATGAAGGAAAAAAAGAAAATTCAGCGAAAGATGAGTTGGTAAATAGTATAGCGCCGGATTTTTCCCTTAAAGATTTAAATGGTAATGAATTTCGCTTATCTGACCATAATGGGAAAGTCAGAATTATCGATTTTTGGGCAACGTGGTGCCCTCCTTGTCGAATGGAAATACCTGATTTTCAAACACTTCATAATAAATATTCAGAGAAAGGATTTGTAATGATTGGTGTTTCCCTCGATGACAGCAGTGATATTGTTAAGAAATTTGTGAATAAGTATCAGGTAACTTATCCAATCGTTATGGGAAATGAAGAAGTCGTAAATTTATATGGAGGAATCAGAGGTATTCCTACAACCTTCATAGTTGATAAAGATGGCAAAATCTTTAAAAAATATGTTGGTTACAGAG